>DAOVFL010000111.1 GCA_030672945.1 Candidatus Bathyarchaeota archaeon
GAGTGTTGAAGATTCACCATTTGGCTAAAGACTAGGAGATATTGAGAAAAATGGAAAGGAATCTTCCTCTACGAAACATTTATTATAAAAAAAGTTTACTCTGGTGTGACGGGGTGCATATTTGAAACGTAGAGAAGAAAACCTTTTAGGTTGGCTTTCTTTCGGCGCTTTCCTTGTTATCATAGGCATAGTATTCTTTATTAACATGGATTTGGTAGACGAAATCGAAGTTTTCATAAGAGACTTTAAGCTTAAACAAGTCAGCGGACACTTCTATTTACCAACACCACAAAAGAATCATCCAACACTTTACCAGTCAATAGCAATTTTCTGCTTCGCTTATGGCGCATATCAATTTCTTCTGCTAATTCTCAAATTCGCACTAGGGGCGGAGCCTGCAAAGAAATCAGAAACACTCAAGAGTGCAATATTGTGGCCAGTCATCGGCTTTCTAATGTTGATGCTGAAGAATGGGACAATAGTGTGGTTTACATTCATAGCAACACTCGTAGTTCTGGCTGCAATAGCAATCATCATGAAAAGCGTAACTTACATAATCTTCAGAAAGCATAACCTTGGCTGAATCTATCCTAACTCGTTATTTACATGCGAGCATGGGCACACACGCAAAAAAGTTATATTAACACCATTGAAAGGTTAGCGCGTGCGTGTTTAATAATAGCCCGCGTAATATACTTATTGTGTATAATATAATTCTTGAAATAGCCACTGTACTGAACATTGTGTTAATTAATGTGTATGGGATTTTGAAAAAGAATATATTTATCTTAATACTATATTGGACAGGTGTAATATTTGCATCACTTTATGAGATGCATGGTACAGGTTTTCAATGGACGTATCCGGGATACAATTTATATCTTTTGTATGATGCTATACCTTTTGCTGTAATATTTGGATGGAGCTGGTGTATAGTTTATATTGCTATACTTTCGGAAAAAATCCAAAAAAAAGTTAATCTTAAGAGGTGGTATCATCCGTTTATGGTTGATTATTTAGTAGGATGTTTAGTTGGGGGTATTTTTGAGAATATAGCTGTGTATTTTGATTGGTGGATTTATTCTAATCCTAAACCTCCATTATTACCTTTTGTTTCATTTACTGTTTGGTTGGGGTGGGGTATACCCGTGGCTATTTTAATACATTTAGCACGATGGATGGTTCAGAATTTAGAGCATAAGGGTCTATAGGAGTAAACGCATAGTCAGACTTGCTCTCTTTTACAAAAATCTTAATTGAATAACCTACGATAAGGGTGCGCGACAATAAATTCTTAAGTGTTAATGTGTATTTTAAGCCATGAATTTCACCGAGAAAGACGTAACTTATCCACGCCAACGCAAAGTCAAGTACGTTTTTGTTACAGGCGGAGTCTTAAGTTCGGTTGGTAAGGGTGTTATAACTTCTTCAATAGGTAGGATGCTTCAAGCAAGGGATTTCAAAGTTACTGCTGTAAAGATTGATCCTTACGTGAATGTTGACGCTGGAACTATGAATCCTTACATGCATGGTGAAGTCTACGTTACTGATGATGGAGGTGAAACTGACCTAGACTTGGGAGGGTATGAACGTTTTCTTGATTTAAACTTGAAGAAGGAGAATAACATTACTACAGGCATAGTGTTCAAGGCGGTCATTGAAAAGGAAAGGCGCGGTAACTTCCTGGGAAGATGTGTTCAAATCGTGCCCCATGTGACTAATGAAATTAAAAGTCGCATACGCACCGTGGCAAAACACTCCGATGTTGACGTAGTCTTGACAGAGGTCGGAGGAACTGTCGGAGACATTGAAGGATTACCGTTCTTAGAGGCTATAAGGCAGATGCGTTTGAAAGAAGGCTACGAAAACACGTTGTATGTGCACATTGCTTTGGTTCCGATACTGGATATAACAAGGGAGATGAAGACAAAACCTCTCCAGCACAGTGTAAACGAGTTAAGGCGCATCGGTATTCAACCGGACATTATAGTCGCTAGATGTACAAAAATGATAAACTCAGAAGCTTTAAGAAAAATAGCTTTATTCGGAACAATACCTGAAAACGCTGTCTTCTGCTCCTACAACGTCAATACAATCTATCAAGTTCCACTTATCCTAGACAAGCAGGGGATGGGAGATTTCATCTGTAGAAGACTTGGACTTCCACAGCGTGAATCAGACTATAAAGAATGGACGGTATTTGTAAACAATCTATTAGACCCGGAAAACGAGGTGAAAGTTGCGCTAGTGGGCAAGTATGCTGGACTGGAAGACAGCTACATAAGTATGAATGAAGCATTAAAGATTGCCGGGGCAACATGCAGAACAAAAGTTGTAGTTCAATATATAGAAGCTGAAAAGTTCGAAAAAAACCCGAAAGAAGTTGAAATGCTCCGGAATTTTAACGGTGTATTTGTACCATATGGTTTTGGTCCAAGAGGTACTGAAGGAAAAATAATGGCAATCAAGTTTGCAAGAGAAAACAACATACCGTTTCTCGGAATATGCTATGGATTCCAAATGGCCGTTACAGAATTTGCACGTCACGTATGCCATTTAGAAAACGCGAACAGCACAGAGATAAACCCAAACACACCTCATCCAGTTATAGACTTGATGCCTGAGCAGAGAGGAATAGAAAACAAGGGAGCCACAATGCGACTAGGCGCTCATAAAATAATAGTGAAACCAGACACAACTGCATACACACTTTATAGAAACCGAGAAATATACGAACGCCACCGCCACAGATTCGAAGTCAACCTTGACTATTTAGCGAGAATGGAGAAGAACGGCCTAGTCTTTTCCGGAAGAAGTACAGATGGAAGAAGAATGGAAATACTAGAACTGCCAAACCGCTTTTTCTTCTTTGCTTCACAATTTCATGGAGAATTTAAAAGCCGTCCTGGACGACCAGACCCAGAATACTATGGCTTCATAAAAGCATGCTTAGATAAGAAGCTGGGCAAAACCAAACCTGAATTTAGATAAGTGTTTCCGGTGTTTAGTCGTTTTTTTTCGGTTCAGTTGACCCCTTCATTTCTGCTTCCTGAGCAACATGATGTTTTCAAGTATTATGGAAATGTATTCAAAGCCTACTTCTCT
>DAOVFL010000107.1 GCA_030672945.1 Candidatus Bathyarchaeota archaeon
ACGCGCATCAAATCATCCATGTCAGCAAAAGCCCATTCGGGTTCGATATGCCAATACTCAATTAGATGCCTTATAGTGCGACTTTTTTCAGCCCTAAAAGATGGAGCAACACAATAAACTTTTTCCAATGAATAAATCAAAGCTTCAAGATATAGTTGGGCGCTCTGCGTCAAGTAAAGTTGTTTATCGAAATATTTTAAGCCGAAGAGTGTTGATCCGCCTTCGCAGGCGCTTGAAATGAACATGGGCGGTGAAACTTCAATGAAGCCTTCCTTTCTGAAGAAATCGTGAGTAAACCGTAAGACTTCGCTTCGCACTTTCATTATCAGATTCATTCTGCGGCTTCGAAGCCATAAATGGCGGTTGTCTCGCAGAAACTGCTCACTTTCTTTACCCTTACCTTTGGTTATTGGGAAAGTCTCCGCCAAACCAATTACAGACAGCCTTTCAACAGAGATTTCGTAGCCGCCTAGAGCACGTTTATCTTGTTTAGCAGTGCCCTCAAGTATTACAGAAGATTCGATTGTTGCTTTTTTGGCTTGAACCCATGAGGGATTATCTGTTTTAATTGTGCATTGGATAACGCCTGAGGCATCGCGGACAATCAAGAAAATTGTCTGTTTGCTTTCTCTTTTGCGGTAAATCCATCCTCTAATGGTTACAGGTTTTCCTTCGTATTTTCCATCCAAAATATCTTGCACAGCTACAACAGACATAGACATCCTCCCCATAATTCAACTTCCAAACCTAAATATTTACCTTACAAAAGGATTGTTAAACCTTTTTTGCTCGAGTTGAAGAAAAAGATAGTCAACGTTCGCATGGAACTGAACAAACAGAAAAAAGTGGGAGATTTAGGGAAGCTCAATTTTGTTTAGGAACGTTAGATCTTCTAAGCTGTTCATTTTTATTTTCTTGTCAGACACCGTGTAGAGTATGTCTTCAATGTAAAGTGTTCTCTTTACCCAGTAACTGCTATTCCATCCGTTTACGCCATCCTCTTGGTGAGTAACGTTGCCTCTCAGAATTAGGCCGTCGCTTAAGGTTATGTTAAAAACGTATGCTCCTTGCCACAGCGAATATCTGTCTTCCTCGTACGTTGAAACTGGAATCACCAGCAAATCCTTTGATCTGTCGAAGAGAAATGCCTTGTGCTCGGTCAAAACTAGCGTGTCTGACCAAGCGCCTTCAACCTTGTATTCGGTCATGTTCTTTGGGGCAGTTACGTTGGTGACGTCGAAAACTGAGATTTTCACTTTGTTGTTTTCGTCCTTGCCTATGCCTATTACATGGTTTTCATTGTACGGATGCAGATATCTTGTGAAGCCTGGGATTTTCAAATAACCCAAAATCTTTGGTTCGCTTGCATTTTCTACATCTATTACAAAGAACGGGTCTTTTCGTATGACTGAGGTTGCAAGGTAACAGCGGTTTCCCATGAATCTGGCCGAGTCGATGCGCTCGTTAAACGCGAGTGTAATGTTTTCTAATTTTCCGACTTCAGTAAGGTTCATGTCTAGTATGTATAGGTTGTTCTGCGTGTTTCCGTTTACCCATGTTGTGGTTGCTATCCTAAAGTAGTTATCGTATTCGTCCATCGAGAATTGGTTGAGTTCGCGTCCTAGCACCTTGCCTTTGGCTTCACAGTTCATGGTGCTGTTTTCAATGTGTACTCGATAGATTGAGGTTTGTCCGTATGGTTCTGGAAACGTTATGTAAAGATTGTCTAACGATACGTACATGCTGCTTGTGCCGCCCAGCATGATTGTCATGTGGGTTGGTTCTTCCTCGGTGTTTTGCATGTTTAAGGCAACGATTGTTGTGAATAGGTAGTAGTTGTCAGTGCCGTTGGAGTAGTGGATTTCAGAAGCGCTGATCTCTTTGATACCATTTTTTGAGTGGATCTTTGGGAGAATTACTGTGTCATAAATGATATAGGTTGGTTGGCTTGCAACGAAGTAGACGTATTCGCCTATTCTCCTTGAGTTGAAATAGCTGCCGCTGATAGTGAAATCTCTCAAGAGTGTGGGGTTTGTCTTATTTGAAATATCATAGACATTGACGAAGGTTCTAATGTCCACGCAATAGTAACTATAGTAATCCCATGAAGGAACGTTGTATTTGCATCCCAAAACGGCTAATCTGTTTTGGCTTACAAAGATTCCCACGGGATACATGTCGCCAAAGGTTATATTTGAAAGGACTTCGGCTTTTTCTGTCGGATAAGCCTTTAGAATGAAGACGCTGTTGCCTGACACTAGATAAATGTGTTCTCCATCGGTTTTTACAATGTCTGCTTCGTCTACTCCGGCAACTTGAATGTTTGTGGTTGAGTATTCAAACTCTAAGCCCGGTGCACTCTTTGCGGGAACACCTTCGAGTGCCTCGCCCATAATTCGAGAGTCCCATGGACCATAAAATGGATAGGCTCCTTGAGTTTCTGAGTTTGCTGTCAAGAAACTTCTAAGCTCTTCGTAAGATGAAAAAGTATTCAGAAGCCCAGAAACTGGCGAAGGTCCTTCAGGTGACCCGGATTCTGGTAGATAAACTCCAAAATTATAGCAGGCAGCAGCTAACACTATAGCCAAGAGAACAGCAGCGATCCCGTAGAGCGGTGCCCGTTTTTTAATTTTCTTCTCCATTTCGTATTACCTCTTACTAGAAATGAGTTTTTCATTGTATTTTATACTAATCTTTAGTACAGTTTGTCCAGAAATTAGAACGGTCTTAGGGACCATATACGGATTGCTTCGTACCAGAATATTGCTGAAACTATTGTTCCGAAGAGAAGAATGAATAGGTTTTCTCGTGTGAAGCCTTGCATTAGAAATAGTAGATAAGTTATGAAGAAGGTTGTGGAGAAGACTGCGTAGAAGAAGTATCTTGGGAACAGAAGTTTTCCCAGCTTGACGAAGTGTCTGAGTACTCCGATTTTGACTTGGCTAACCAGAAAATAGTTACCGCCTACCTCTTGTTTCTCCACCAAGCCTAATTCACGTAGTTGCTCAAGATGATGATTTGCCACGCTTGGACTGCTGAAATGTAAGGCTCTCTGAACTTCGCGAACGCTCATTGGACGACCATTCTTTAAGAGAAGCCAGTAAACTTCCCAAGCTTTCCCACGAAGTGCATAATCAAGCTTAGTTTCATCTTCCGCAGTCAAGAGATGACACGCCTTCTCTAATAGAGTCTTTAAATATGAAGCTTATAAGTCCAGTTTTTAGAACAAAAGAAACGGTGTGAAAAAGAATGAAAATTGTACGTTTAGAGGATGCAATTTCAGAAGCTAAAAGGCTTGCTGAAGAAAAGTTGGCTAGGGGAGAGAATGCTGATGAATTTGTGGAGATAGGTGAAGCCGACGGATTCAAACTCTATATTACAGCTGGAAAAACAATCAAAGAAGAGCTTCCAATTTCTTTTCATGAAAATCCAAGAGACGTTTTCATGTTGGTTCTTGAAGGAGAAATCGAATTCAGATTCGAAAAAGGAGAAAAAACAGTAGTAAAAGCCGGAGAATGTTTTGTTCTGCCAAAACATTTGCAGCACCATTGTGTTTTCAATAAG
>DAOVFL010000108.1 GCA_030672945.1 Candidatus Bathyarchaeota archaeon
ATAGCATCATAAGTTTCGTTCATCACTTTTCCGCCGACGATAACCGGTTCGTCTTTCATAAACTCCGGAACTGTAAGGTCTAAGGTTACGTTTGTGAAGGGTGTTTGAAAACCTACACGTGTGGGTATGTTCATGTTGAAGAAGAATTCTTGAAGAGCCTGTTCAACTTCCTTTTGATTTAACCTGTCATAACGAATGAATGGTGCCAAATAAGTGTCGAAGTTGCTGAAGGCTTGGGCTCCTGCTGCTTCTCCCTGCAGCGTATAGAAGAAGTTTACTACGTGTCCGAGGGCCGTTCTGAAGTGTTTTGCAGGTGCGCTTTCTATTTTTGCCTGTACACCTCCGAATCCTGAAATAAGCAGGTCTTTTATGTCCCAGCCTACACAGTACGGTCCCAGAACGCCTAGGTCATGAAGATGCAGGTCTCCGGAAAAGTGTGCATCTGCAATTTTTGGTGGATAAATTCTTGTAATCCAATATTTTGCTATTACTGTGGATGATAAATAGTTGTTTAAGCCTTGTAGTGAATAGCTCATGTTTGAGTTCTCCCGGACCCGCCAGTCTTCAACTTCCAAGTATCGGTCTACCAAGTCTGCTGAACTTAATAGGGCGGCTAACTCACGCGTGTCTTGATGCTGCTTCCTGTAAAGAATGTAGGCCTTGGCTGTTCTTGCGTGTCCGTTTTCTATGAGTACCTTTTCAACCAAGTCCTGGATTTCCTCAACGGTGGGAACACCCTCTTCTCCGAAGTGTTCCCTAAGCATAACCACAACTTGATCGCTTAATCTATTAGTTAACTCACGGTTTTTTCCACCTACAGCTTTAGCTGCCTTCCAAATAGCATTTGTTATCCGTTTCTGATCAAAGGGTTCTAATCGCCCATCACGTTTTCTTACAAACTTCACGTTCTCACCTCTTTAAGTATCCGTTTGAAATCTTCAGGCTCTTCAAAACGCCTATAAACAGAGGCAAATCTTACATAGGCTATATGATCAAGATTCTTCAAATACTTCATAACAACGTCTCCAATTTCCTGTGAAGAGACTTCTTCCTTACCCTTCATCATCAATTCCTGTCTCACACGTTCAGATAAATTACGAATCTGCTCCATAGGTACAGGTCTTTTCTCACAAGCTTTCTGAAGACCCGTAAGTATCTTGTTCAAGTCAAAACGCTCAATTCTTCCATCTGTCTTCCGAACCATAAGCTCAACTGTTTCAATATACTCGTATGTGGTGAAGCGTTTTCCACAATTCAGACATTCTTTACGTCGCCTAATAGTGTTGTCTTGGGAACTCCTCGTCTCAAGGGTTCTGATGCTCTCCGAACTGCAATACGGACATTTCATTTTATTACCTTCTCTCATAGTTTTACGAAGATATTGTCTCTTATACATCTAGCGTTTGCGAAGTAAGATGAACACTATGGATAGTGCCTCATTATATAAAATCTTTCTACATTCATATGAAAATAATCAATTTAACAAGGAAAGAGAACTATGTAGAGCATATACATAATTACAGAAAAAATAAAGCGCCAAATGGCCTGGTTTTAGTCGGATGATCTGGTTTTTAAGTCGTAGAGAATGTGCTTAAAACTTTCGTATCAAAGATTGTTGTAATATTTCAGATAGTATTTATATATTACAAATACTACTGTGATTTCTATGGTGATGTACCATGTGTAAAAAAGAAAAAGAAGAATGTGAACTTAAAGATGACCCGAAAGGTTGCTCTCTAAAACACATAAGCAGAGCTCGCGAACTGCTTTCAAAAAGCGATGTTGAAGGTGCCGATCTCGAATTAAGCTACGTCGAAAAACATTGGAAAGAAGAATAAACCGACAGCCTGATTCAAAAATACTAAAATTAAGATGGAAATATGTTAGCGCCTGCTATTTATCATTCGCTTTAGTGACACCTACCAAAATAAAAATTACACAAGAAACTAGCAAAACAAAGGTAAGTGAAGGAAAGACACCATAATATTCAAGATTTGTCGCAAGTATCAATCCACTGATTATAAGTCCAAGCGATTGTCCAACATCCATTATTGTGCCTAGAAACCCCATCGACGTACCAATCAAGTCTTTGGGCACAAGCTCGCTGATTAAAGCTGGCGTGGAAGCCGTAACAGCTGCAAAACCAAACCCATAAATAACAACAAGCAAGAGAAGAAACCAAAAGTCAGTAATAAAGGGAATCACCAGCAACGGAAGACCTGAGACGATGCAACCCGCAACTATTGGGATTCGTCTCCCAATCCTGTCTGAAACTCTGCCCATGTAAGGTTTCGCGAAAATTGCTACACCTATTATGCTTGTAAGAATGATGCCAGTTAAAACCTCGTTTAAGTGAATAGCCTCCAGTAGATAACCTGCCAGAAAGAATTCCACTGCCCCATAAGCATAGTACTGACAAGCTTGGACAAAACTCACTACTAAGACCCTACGATCTCTAGCAACTGTTTTCCATCCATGAAACAGTCTTTTGGCAACTTGCGTATTTCCTTGGTGAATGACTGAGGGCCGTTTTCTTCCTTTCAAGAACGATAAAGCCATGATGAACGCGGTTACACCCGCTACAGCCACAGCTAGATAAAGCACATGAAAATTGTCCGTTGTGACGAACAATATGTATCCACCTAAAGTTGGTGCAATGAGCCGTCCGATATCAGTCGTTGAAGAAAAAAGTGAGATGCGTTCTCCCCTCTTGGTTGGAAAAAATTCGGCTATTGATGCTTCTGCGACTGGGACAAAAATTGCCGTTGCAAATCCATGGTAGAATCGAACGAGAATTAGTTGCCACCACACAGCTACTAGAAGGTAAAGGAAGGGAGCTGAAGCAAAGATAAATCCTGCTATCAACAAGAATTTCTTTTTGCCATAGATGTCTGAAAGAGAAGCGGCTGGTAAGCTGATTAGAATACCTGGAATTGTTGAAGCAGCAGCGACAAAGCCTGTCAAGTCCGTGGGAGTTCCAAGATAAAAGGAGAAAGGTTTTAGAACTGGACTTTTAGACATTGTGGAGCTTAGAATCGCAAATAATCCCATGATGCAGGTCATCAAGAAAACGCTGTCTCTGGTATTTCTTGCCTGTGAAGCCATCAACAAACCCGCCCTAGTAACATCTGACCTTTTAACTGATAATAACAAAGGGAGGATATGCTAATCTGTAGTTTCTTCTCGTATTTTCCTTCTTAAGAATTCATTCCGTTGTTTCCTGTTCATTTTGTCCATTTCATCCTTGTACTTCCTGCGGAGCAATTCAAGCTCGCAATAAGTGTAAAGGGCATCATAAACATAAGTAGCCCTCTCCACTGCTTCAAGATCGCCTTTCAAATTGAATCTTGCACCGGTCATTATCGCACTTAATCCTATCCCTTCAGGTGCCAGTTCAGTATCAGATGTATCTGCAGAATGAACGATTTTAGCAAGTTCATGAAGCACAGGATCTTCCAACTTGTATTCTTCTATTATAGTTTCGAAGCTGCATTTCCCGTTTCTGTGTCCAAGCTTGACTCTAGGCGCATCAAAAGGTGTTGC
>DAOVFL010000109.1 GCA_030672945.1 Candidatus Bathyarchaeota archaeon
GGGCGGAGGGAGCTTACATCAGAAAACTTTTCCGAAATAACCCTCCACCACTACGAGAAGTAATTAATAAGTCAATGCGTAAACTAAGAGTTGAGCAACACAAGGTTAAACAAGTATCATTTAGATTAAAGAAAAGAGATAAAACTCTGTTTCAAACATGCATTCACTCTCTAAAAAACAGCAATAAAGATAGAGCGGCGATGTTGGCAAACGAAATCGCTGAAATCAAGAAACTGATAACATTCCTTTACCATGTGGAACTGGCAATCGAACGGGTTTTCCTCAGACTTGAAACAATAAGGGAACTAAGTGACATAATTATTGATTTGAAGCCAGCTTTAAACATGCTTCAGAAAGTTTCAAAACAACTCTTTGAAGTCTTGCCGGATGTCTCATCAGAATTAAGCAGGGTTAACGACGTAATAAGCGAAACGATTTACTCAACCAGAATAACAGTTGACGAGTCATTAATTCCAGTAAACAGGACGACACCAGGCGGAGAAGAAATACTAATGGAAGTCTCAAGTTACCTCGAACAGAAGGTAGCTGAAAAGCTTCCCGAACCACCTGCTACTCTAAAAACCCTGGAAGAAACCTCTCTCAAGCAGATGGTTGCGTTGGCAGCAGCCTGCTCACAAACTGTAAGTCAAGGAACCATTGAAACTGAAGCCATATCTTCACAAAATATGCTTTCTTTCAAGGAAGCTGAAATTCAAGAAGTTACGTTAAGAATTAAAAAACCATCATTAGAGGAAGTAGTCTTTGATTATGTTAAGAAAAGCAAGGGAGCAGTTGATCTAATGCAATGCTCCATAGAATTGAATACTTCATACAGTGAAATTGAAAAGGCTCTCCAGAACTTGGGGGATAAAGGTAAGGTAGTAATTGAAACGAAATCTAGGTGAAAAGCTTATGGGTGCTCCCCAAGAACTAGAAAAATCCGCAACTGCAAATGCTTTGGAAGCCGTCCGCTTGGACAAGCAAGGTTCAAGAGGTATGGCTATAACAATGTACCAGAAAGCCATAGAAACCCTTCTGAAACTAGTTCAACTATATCCAGAATATAACCTAAACAAGGTCTATATCCAGAGGGCAATAGCTTACCAAGAGAGAATAAAGGTGCTGCAAGGCACAGCGACACCTGTTGAATCGCAGGGAGGAGTTAGTAAAGCAGTCGAGAGTGCAAGAACTACCTCGGGTGAGAAGGCTAGTTATGATGAGCTTATATTAAAGGAAAAACCGAATGTAAGATGGACAGAAGTTGTTGGACTTGAACCTGCAAAGAGGGCCATCAAGGAAGCCATAGTCTATCCAGTTCAGAGACCAGATTTGTTCCCGTTAGGTTGGCCTCGAGGGATTCTACTGTTTGGACCGCCAGGTTGTGGAAAGACGTTGTTAGCGGCTGCAGTTGCTACGGAGATAGATGCTACCTTCGTGTCTGTTGATGCGGCCTCAATAATGTCCAAATGGTTGGGTGAAGCTGAACAAAACGTTGCCAGACTCTGCAATTCAGCTAGGAAGTCAGCTATGGAAGGAACACCCGCTATAGTTTTCATAGACGAGTTAGACTCCCTTATGGGTAAGCATTCAAATGAAGTCGGTGGAGAAGTTCGCGTTCGAAATCAATTTCTGAAGGAGATGGACGGCATTATAGACAAGGGTAAAAATCTACACGTTTACATTATCGGAGCGACAAATAAGCCATGGGACCTAGACTGGCCCTTCATACGAAGATACCAAAAGAGGATTCTAGTGCCCCTTCCTGATCATCACGCCCGTCTAATGATGTTTAAGCTCTACACAAACACTCTGCAGCTGAGTCCAGACATCGATTTGCATGAATTAGCCAGGTTATCAGAAGGTTTCTCCGGAAGTGACATAAAAGATGTATGTCAATCAGCACATTTGAAGGTTATAGGTGAGTTCTTCGAGTCAGGTCAAGCTTCAGACAAGCTAGCTAAACCAAGAATAATGAGAATGGGTGACTTCAGACGAATCCTTGAGGATAGAAAACCAAGCGTTTCCATTGACATGATAGACTTGTACAACAGATGGTTTGAAACATTTAAGGCTCTCTAAGGAAGGTGAAGCTTCAAGCATTAAGAAAGTCGCCAAAAGTGGAAAGGTTTGGAGGATTGCCCTCTTTATTTTGGGAAGCTCTCCTTTCTCCCTTCTCTCCCACTAAAAAGGTCTCCAAACCCCACAGTTTAACTGCGGAAGGCAGAATCAGGCGGTTTTTTAATCTTTATTTTAATGGTTTCATCGCCTTGGATCTCAACACCTTTCAAAGTTGAGATCATGGCTAAAACTGTTTTTCTCATTATTCTTTGAACGAAGGGATGTAAAGCTAGATTTTTATCATCAATTATTATTACGAGATTTCCATTATTTTTTTCTGGCAATTCTCTCCACCATTTCTGCTATTCTTTCTGGATTCTTGAGCACGTTTATGTATGGAGTTTTCAAATTTAGGGTTTCTGTTGGGCAGGATCCTGTGAAAGCCAATATCGATTTATAAGCCTTGGAGGCTTTAACTGCTTCTTCAGCAGATTTTACTGTTACAATTTTAGGTAAACCGTTATTCTTGCCTACAAGTTTTTTAAATCCTTCTAAGAAAACCAAGTCAACGTTTTTACATCTCTGTAAGATTTCTTCTAGTGAAAAACTTGTTGTATCTATCTTTTCAACAGTAGCTATCTCGTCAGATGCTACACTGACGATTTTTTGGGCTCCAGCCTTAGCAAACCTCCATGTATCCTTTTCTTCCCTGTCTATTGTGAAGTTTAGTTCAGGGATGTGCTTTACTGCAGCAACTACGTACCCTTTTTTCGTCAGCATTTTCGTTAAGACTTCTATCGTAGTTGTTTTTCCCGAACTCTTGCTTCCAATGACTGCAATAACTGTTGTTTTCAAAAATGTTCTCATCCTTTAATTATTCCATTTCTTCCATGAAGATTTCTACTAATATTTCTTGGTTTACATGCAGTTTTTGGGCGATTTCTTTCACCCATCTTATGTAGGATCTAAAAATGTTTTGCAGTATTTCTGCCTTCTCCCTTTCAGATAGATCTTTTTCTTCAGCAAGTAATAAAGCAAACCATTTGCCTACATCTAAGAGCTGATAAGTTTTTACCCACACGACACGCCCTTCTTTTTCAATCTTCTCCATATTTTCATTAAAAACTCCGAAGTGAGTCAAAGACTTTAAGTTTCCAATAATCGTCTTGTTTGAATAAGGAAGTTCTTTCATAAGGTCCTTCTGATAAATTTTGTTTGAAATACCTTGATTGAGTGAAAACTTCAAAATGTCGACAGCTACCTTCGAACCGAAAATTGCACTTAATATTCTAGTTTTTTGTTCTGTTGGAAGTAATATTACATAGGGCTGTAGCTTCACTTCAAAT
>DAOVFL010000077.1 GCA_030672945.1 Candidatus Bathyarchaeota archaeon
TATTTGACAGAAAAAACGAAGTCCAAATAGTTTCCAAGAAAATCGATGCTGGATTTGACTTTTTCCAGTCGCAGATCACCTTCGATCATGAGAAGGTGCTAAACTTCTTTCAAGAAGCTGAAAAAGAAGGGTTAATCATAAATAAACCAGTTCTAGTCGGCCTGTCTCCTCAACCATCAGAGAAAGCGTTAAGCAAAGTTCTCAAATTTCTGCATGCGGAAATTCCTGAACAATGGTTGACCAGATTGAAGCGCAGTGATGATTTTGCAGAAGAATTAATGGTGATGTGTTTAGAGATTGCAGATGAGATAAAATCAGCCTTTTCTTCCAAATACAAAATAGGCTTCCACGTAATGACTTTGGGCCATGACGACTTGGGAAGAAAGATTGTGGAGGAGTTAAGAAGGTAAATGATAGGCTGTTACGTAACAGGGTTACTTCCAAGGTCAACCGAGTTAATAGAAAAAACAAGAGCGTACGAGAGAGGACGAATCAGTAAAAAAGAGCTTGACGAATCCTTTTTAGAAGGTACTGAAATCGCAGTAAAAGCTCAGCTTTCCACTGGATTAAATTATATCACTGATGGAATGTTAAGATGGCAAGATCTGCTTAGGCCATTTACTGAGAGTTTGAAAGGAGTAACGGTGGGAAGCCTCACAAGATGGTTCAATAATAACACTTTCTACAAACAGCCGATAATCACAGATGACATTGAACGAGAGAAAGACGTGGTCGGAAACGTAACATATCTTGACAAGTTGCCAAAAGGCCTTAGTTGGAAAGCCATTTTACCCGCACCATACACATTTGTCTCCCTTTCAGGTAACCATTATTACAAGGACACGGCAGGATTTATGTTCAAATTTGCCGAAATAATCAATGAAGAGATTAAGAGTTTAACAGAAGCAGGCTTTAGTTATATACAACTGAGCGATCCAGCTTTAGTCCATGAGCCGTTGACATCCAAGTCTAAAGAAGATGTACTATCACTTGTCAAGGATGCACTAGAAGTAGCTGTTAAGGGAACATCAATTAAAATTTGTCTCCAAACATTTTTCGGTGATTTCTTGAAAATCCTACCTGAAGCCTTAGACTTCCCAGTGGACCATTTAGGAATTGACTTATACGGAACTAATTTTGAAAAGTTAAGGGAATACAGCTTCGAAAAGGGTGTTGCCTTAGGCTTAGTAGACTCCAGAAACTCGCTTGTTGAGGAACCAGATGAATTAACTGAAATCGCCAAAGAAATCATCGAATCCATATACTGCTCTAATATAGGCGAAGTTTTTATTTGTCCAAACTGCGATTTGGATTTTCTGCCATGGAAAAGGGCGAAGGAGAAAATGAAAGTTGTAAGCAGTGTAACCGAGCGTCTCAGAGAGGAGTTTTCATGAATAAGCTGTTTCCAACACAAGAAGTAGGAAGCCTAGCCAAGCCAAGATGGAGACTTAAAGGTTACAGAGGAAAATTGCTGTCGCAAAAAGAGATAGCTGAAGCTGTGAAATGGGGGAAAAAACTAAGAATCGAAGATTTGGACGTACTAGTTAAGCTGTTGAGTGAAAGAGACTCTCTGAGTAGAAGAAGAGCCATACTTGAATGGTCCGCTAAGTATGTTATTCGATTCTTTGAATCAGTGGGTTTAGGTATTATTTTTGATGGGGAACAGTGGAGATCGGAAATGTACGAACATGTTATAAAGAAGACTGCGGGTTTCAGGTTTCTGGGATATGTAAAATCTTTTGATTACAGATACTTTAACAAGGCAGCTTGTATAGACAGGCCGAAGTATGTGAAATCCTTCTATCTTGACGAGTTTCTGTTCGTAAAAGAAAACACTGAGAGGGAGATAAAGGTGCCTTTTACAGGATCCTACACGCTTGTTGATTGGACCTTTAACGAGTATTATGAGAGAAAATTCAGTCGAGAGATCAGAGATTTTAAGAGGAGGAAATTCGAGGCTAAGAGGGAATTTCTTTTTGACTTGATAAAAGAGGTGATAAGGCCGGAAATCAGCAAGTTGGTGGATTCTGGAGCAATGTGGATTCAAATAGATGAACCAGCGGCAACAACCAATACAACTGATGAGGAAATGCAGTTGTTTGTGGATTCCTTCAATGAAACAGTTAAGGGTTTCAACTGCACTTTCAGCTTACATAACTGCTACAGTAACTATGAAATTTTAGCAAAATATGCTTGCAAACTGCGAAATTGCAGTCAACTATCTCTTGAATTCGCGAACAGAGATAACAAGCAAATCGGGACGGGAAATGTGAGAGCAGGTTACAAGAAAATAAAATTGTTTGAAAACCACGGTTTTCACGGAAATTACGGTTTAGGCGTGGTAGATGTGCATACGAATTTTGTTGAGCCACCGGAACTTGTCAGAGATAGGATACTTCATGTTGCGAAGATGGTTAGTGACCCCCGCAGGATATATGTGAGCACGGATTGCGGCTTGAGGACTAGAACGTGGGAGATAAGCTTCAGAAAGCTTAAGAACATGGTTTTAGGGGCTGAATTAGCCCGGAAAGTTCTTGAATAGGAAACCGTTATAAAAATTTTATTAAAGCTTTTAAAGAAATAGTTGTATTTCAATGTCTGATTCCATGTAACATGGAAAAGTTAGTTATCACAAAATTTTTAGAAGTGGAATTTTTCTACTAAAAAAACTTATAGATGTTGAAGAAGCTAGATAGAGCTTGCTCAAGGTTCAAAAGTTAAGCGATGAGGTTTAGAAATGTGTGGGATATTTGGTTGTATTTTAAAGGATGAGAAGGCTGCTCCCATAATACACGCTGCTTTAAAAAGGCTTGAATATCGTGGCTATGACTCTGTTGGAGAAGCAACCTTATACAACGGTAGAATTTACATGAAAAAGGATCAGGGAAAGATTGACGAAGTTCATAAAATTCATAACTTAGACGATTTGCCTGGGGATCTTGGGATTGGGCATACAAGATGGGCTACACATGGTGCGCCATTAGAGGTCAATGCGCACCCCCATATTGATTGCAGCGGAAACATCGCTGTTGTCCATAATGGGATCATAGAAAACTTTACTGAGTTGAAACTGGAACTGGAAAATCGTGGGCATGTTTTCAAATCTAGGACTGACACAGAAGTCATAGTCCACCTTATTGAAGAAAATCTAAATGTTAATTCTTCCTTGAGCCTTGTTGATGCTGTGCTTGAAACTGTGAGGAGGCTTGATGGTTCCTATGCTATTGCTGTGATTTCAACGAAGGAACCTGACAAAATATTATGTGCTAGACATGAAAGCCCACTCGTTGTTGGGGTAAATGAAAGCATGATTTGCTGTGCTTCTGACATCCCTGCTTTTCTGCCTTTAACTAATAAAGCCGTCATAATCGAGGACGGCGAGCTTGTTGTCCTATCGCGGGAAGGTTTTGAGATTAGGAAGATCATTGATTCGAGTATTGTTATGCGTGAACCTAAGATTATTGATTGGACGCCTGAAATGGCTGTAAAACATGGCTATCCATATTTCATGTTGAAGGAAATCCATGAACAGCCAGCTTGTCTACGAAACACGCTTAGGTTGCAGGAGCATTACCTTGATTTGATGGCGACTTTTCTTGACCGCGCTCGTGAAGTCTTTCTTGTGGCTTGCGGGACATCCTATCATGCTTGTCTAGCTGCATCCTACATGTTTTCCAAACTTGCTTTCTTGGCAACTTATCCGGTTATAGCCTCAGAATTCGTTGAGCAACATGGCAAATCAGTTAACATTGACAGCACAATCTTGACTGTAAGCCAATCCGGTGAAACAGCAGACACTTTAGCTGCTGTAGATTGTGCACGAGAAAGAGCGGCAACAGTTCTTGGGTTAACCAATGCTATCGGTTCAACCTTGACTAGGGTATCACGGGTTTACATCGGTCAGCAGTCCGGTCCAGAAATAGGAGTAGCTGCAACAAAAACATTCACCTCTCAACTTTCAGTTATGGCTCAAGTGGCGTTAAAACTTGCAAAGAAAAGAGGTAAGGTTTCACAGGACGAAATGGATTTTCTTGCGGAAGAATTGGATAAGCTGCCAGACACTGTTGAGGCAATAATTAAAACGCAAGAGGAGAAGGCGAAACAGATTGCTAAGAAATACAAGGATGCTGCAACATTCTTTTTCCTCGGTCGCGGGATAAGCTCAGCCACAGCATATGAGGGTAGATTGAAGCTCATGGAAATAGCTTACGTGCCGTCCATAGCCTTTCCAGCTGGAGAAAGTAAGCATGGACCCATAAGCCTAGTGGAACGTGGCTTTCCCGTTGTTTTCATCTGTCCAAAGGATGGAACCCGAAGAACGTTGATGAGTAACATTATGGAGATGAAGGCTAGAGGTGCCTCGATAATTGCGGTGATTGAGGAAGGTGATGAAGAACTTAAAAAGTTATCTGATGACTATATGGAAGTGCCTAAAGGCATTCCTGAGGTTCTGTCGCCAATACCATTTGTTGTTCCATTACAGCTTCTAGCATACTACATGGCTGTTGAGAAAGGTCTTAACCCTGACACTCCACGAAACCTTGCGAAATCCGTCACTGTAAAATAACCTCTCCTTTTCATTCGAAATCTTTCTTTTAAATACAAACACGTTAAAAAGGTCTACTCCACAATATTTCATTTGGTGCCTTAATTTGACAAAAGATTGGGATAGACTTGTTGAAAAACTAATAGAGGAGGATATTCTCCGCTCACCGAAGATTATCAGAGCCATGCGTTCAGTGCCCCGTTTAAACTTCCTTCCTGAGAACGTTCAGTCTTACAGCGCTGCAGACACACCACTTCCAATCGGGTTTGGGCAGACTATTTCAGCGCCACATAGCCTTTAGCTTCGTTGCTTGGCTAGGCGAAACATGGTTTCAATAATGAATGAAGCCCTCCGATTGGAAGTTGGACATAAAGTTCTGGAAGTTGGAGCGGGT
>DAOVFL010000018.1 GCA_030672945.1 Candidatus Bathyarchaeota archaeon
ACTTATCGCAGCGTACATGCAAACAACTTATTACGATCAGAGGCGATAAACTTTGATACCGCTTGTTACTTTCAAACCGGAAGTTTTGGTCCTTGTTTTCCGTAGATTCTCACTAACCAGTTAATTCGTATCCCTCTTCCAGATTTTATACGACAAAAAGAAAAACTTGATTTTTCACGTCTTCTGAAATCACAACTTTCGCGTTTTCCCGTGTAATCCTGATAATGTCCCTTATTGTCGATTCTTATCCGTCAACTTGAACTTCATGCATACTATTCTCTACACTCTTCAATAGAAAATTCTGGGAAATTTTAATTCTTTAGGATGTAACCATTAACTTTTTTGTTTAAGTTCTTAATTAAAAGAAAAAGATGGAATATTAACGGGCTCTTGATCTAACTCTAGGCTCAATTAGTGTCCACAGCCATTCTACGAATTCCCTTAGGTTCTTGGTTTGTATGTAGATGTCTCCTGGACCAGTTATCCGTGTTACTAGTCCTTCTCCGCCTAACAGAGTTTCTTTTAGTCCTCCAAACTTAGTAACTTTATAGGTGCATGTGTCGCTGAAGGCTACTAGATGAAAGTTGTCAACTATCAAAGTTTGTCCGGACTCTAGAGTATGCTTATCTATTGCTCCGAATGTGTTTATGAATAGGGTGCCGTCGCCTGTAACTTTTATCATGAACAAGCCTTGTCCGAACAATCCCTTAGTGAACCCTTCCCATTTAACATCCAGATTCACGTTTTCTGTTGACGCTATGTAAGCGGTTTTTTGGATTATGTAGCCTTTGTTTGGTTTAACCTCTAATGTTTCTATGTCACCTACGGGTGCTGAGACAAATGCTACTTCTCCTGGATCGTTCGAAGCTGTATAATCGTTCACCCAAAAGGATTGACGCCCAAAAACCGCGAGACCTAAACTTCTTAGAAGACTTTTCTCTCTTTTACGTGTATGAACCTTTATATTAGGATCCATGTAGGTCAACGCACCAGATTCAGCCGTTATTTTTTCACCTTGTTCCAAATTAACAACAAGCATTGAATAGGACGGCTTGTATCTTACTTCATGTTTCATTTAAATTCCTCAATTATGTGTTACGTATAGATCTACTTTTAATTTTCCAACAAAACCTTATTATTGTTACATACCACAATCTTGGTTGGTGACATCCAAGTTTGCTATACTTCGATTTAGTGGGACTTATCGGACTAATCATAATTGGTCTGATAATTATTTTTGTAATCCGCTTATTTTTTATTTTAATTCCGGCGGCCCTAGTTGCCTTTGTAGTTTGGTTTCTTACAGGAGAGCTGTGGTGGGCAGGTGTAGCTTTTCTAATCATTGCAGCCTTATCAATATTTAAGAAGTTATGATTGCTTCTCTATTTGTACGAATTAAATGTTAAAAGACAGTTTAGTGTGATAACTGTGGAAAGTGAAGGTTTCTTCAATCTTTTTGATTTCATAGAAAATGTACAGTCATTTAGAGCACCAACAGACGAGTAAATAAATATAATGATTATCAACAGATTCTATCAATATCTAATTCTATTACTAATTTACCTTAAACTCATTTCAAAGATGTTTGTGCAATTGGAATACTGAAAGAAACCTAACCACAGATAAATTCGGAATTATTGAATTCATAGAACACATTCTTGTTTTTTCGCTATGTATCCACTGGTTGTGAAGAAAAACAGGTTACCTCTAATTTCAGAAACTATCCCCACGAACTTTCAGAATTGCTTGGAGAAAAGCTTTGTGAGTTGAAAAATACTTTCATAAAACTTTTATATGTAATGCTTTTGTGCATATAAGTAGGTGACAAGGGAAAATAAAGGTGCTTAGATGGAACCTAGTAAAAAACCGTTGAATGTATTGGTCAAGCAATTGAATGCTCACATTGGAATTGTTCTGAAAGACCGTTGCGAATATAGGGGGAAGATGATCAAGTGTGATGGATATATGAATATGATCTTGGAAGGAGCAACAGAGTACAGAAATGGACAGCTAATTACAAATTACGGAAACGTTCTGTTGCGTGGAAACAACGTTCTTTACATAATGTTGGATTTACCTAAATAGTAATTTTACTATTCTGGGTGATATACGCCAAAGTTTTCCTAAGATCAGGCTTTAGCATGTGTTTACGCCTAAAGAAACGTAGAATGTTTTCAACATCACGTGATAAAAGCAGTTGAGCATTTGGATGGTTCCTCGTGATGTACTGTGGCCAATCAATAATCAGAATATGCATGTCAGGCTTCAAAATAATATTGTACTCACTTAAATCTGCATGGATGACCTTAGCCTCTAAATAGGCTTTTCGTATGTTCCACAATATTTCTCTCAAGACCCTTTCAGGCTTCGGAATTTCCTTGTATTCTATGAGTTCTGCTCCTTCAATCATTCCCATCACAATCACATGCCGATTTTGACTTATTGGTTTTGGAACAGCTACACCGTATTGGGAGACAAGTTTTAACGCTTGAAACTCCTTTTCTGCCGCAAGTCTAGATTGTAAAAGCCAGCCAATATGCTCAGTGGTGTAACCCCTTTTCCGTCTAGTTTGACGGAAACTAATTCTGCCTAGTCTATGAAATTTTATGGCAATTTTCTCCTCTTTCGGGTCTAAAGCATCATAAACATCAGCCTCCTTGCCTACCCCTAAGCTTTTTCCAAAAGCTTGAAGCACTTCTGCTTTGACAAGAGCGTTTATTGCTAGGCAGTCGTATCCAGCATATTTCAAGGTAAACCCAACATATGGACCATGCTTTATACGGATAAGTCGGAATTTGCTAAGTCGACTCAACCTAAAATCTATTTCTCCAGAACTAAGCTTGGCGAATTTTGCGATTAATTCTTTTGGGGCGAATTTATGTTTGCTCATAGTAGCTTCTATCACTTGCAATACTCTAAGATCTTCACTTTCCAATCTGCGAAACACTTGAACTGCAATTTCAGCCGATGACATAACTACATAGAATAACCTGTTTCCTAATAAGAAGTTTCAAGTCTATACTGTTACAATTTTAGCTTCTGCAATTGATTCTTCAACCATTCCTTCTAAATCAAGTTCTTGCTCAGCCTTCTTAACATTTTCCAATCTTGCTTTAGTTGCAGGCTTTCCTGGAGCTGCACTACACCCTTTAGCTTTTCTTATTGAAATCTCAAAAGTGCTGATTTTCTTCGCTAATTTTTCCGTTTCCAGTTTGTTAAAGCCCAAAAGTGGACGATGTACAGGATAATTAGTTACCGCTTCATTCAAAACCCTCAAGTTAATTAACGTTTGGCTTGCTTGTTCTCCAATGGCTTCCCCAGTTATTATCCCTTCAGCTTTCTCAATTTCTGCAATTCGTTCAGCAATACGGTACATCATACGTTTACAAAGAATACATGTAAGCTTTCTCGGGTTTACCCCAACAAAAGTTTCCAGATTCCTACCGTGCTGTACAATGTAAACTCTCCTTGGAAACCCAACAGACCATTTAAAGAGTTCCCTAGCCACATCTAAAGCTTTCGCGATTGCAGCCTCGTCTGTGAATGGTGCAATATCAAAAAACAACGGAATAACAGAACATCCACGTTTCATTACGAGCCAGCAAGCCACCGCAGAGTCTATTCCCCCACTCAACAAGCAGATAACCTTAGCTTGAGAGCCAAGTGGAAAACCGCCTACACCTCGCAGAGTTTCAATAAAGATATAAGCATAATCATCTCTAATTTCAA
Organism: Candidatus Bathyarchaeota archaeon; assembly: GCA_030672945.1. Lineage (GTDB taxonomy): Archaea > Thermoproteota > Bathyarchaeia > Bathyarchaeales > Bathycorpusculaceae > SOJA01. Next base: position 3,730 of record DAOVFL010000018.1, read on the forward strand.
CTCCCAGAGTGAACATGGGATTAGTCAAATTCACCTTCAGATCCCGGCTCTTAAGGTCCACTAAAATTTTGTTTCCAGCTTCTCTACAAATGTCCATACTTGAGTATGGATGTTTTCCAACTCTATGGCATCTAACTGCAAAACTGCATCCATTCTTGAATTTGATGTCTGCCACTTCAACAGCTCTGTGTACAATATCATTCATGTCTGAGGTAGTTTCAACGGCGGGGGATGCTGAAGAAACACCGAAAACCAATGTTAACTTTGAGGCGGTCTCCTGGACATTTTCTGTTTTTATATATATTCTGCCACGTTTGTGTATGATTTTAATGCGAGGGATGTTATGGTGCTCTAAGACTTTCTTCATGTTTTCCAACAATAATTTCTCATATGTACGTCTTGTCCATTCACCTTTAATACCCATCTCTCCACCAAATCGAACAACAACCGAATCAAACTTCATTTGATTTGACCAGCCTGTACTAAGTTTCATAGGAAGGGAAAGAATAGATATAACGGTTATGTTGGAAGATCAAAACGCACAAGTGGAAAATCGTTTCTATCAGCTTTTATTTTGAAACCATGTTTTAAATAAAATTTCAGTGGTCCTGAAGGGTTATTCTCTGAACTTTTCCTTGCAAATGTTTCAACCGCCCTAAATCCTTTTCCACGGAGTTCAGTTAGAAAATTTTCAAGCATAGCCGTTCCTAAACCTTTTCCACGTACATCCTCATTTATAATATAAAGACAAGCAAGAAAAACAGAGTCTTTGCTTGGTGGACCAGAAGCATATTCCTTCACACGAGGGAAGAATTCTGCCGGTGCATATTGGACAAAGCCTATCGGAACACCACTGAGATAAGCAATAAAACAACAATTTCCAAATCTTCTAACTACCTTCTTAACCCATTCTCGTTTCTTACTCTCCATTTCTGGCTTTAACATTTTCTCGTCAGGACCACTTGTTTGCCAGTACAGACAATGTTTACATGGATCAGGGATATCTTTGAAATTGGTCCTATCAACTTTTCTAATTTTAAACAAGATTTTTCCTCATTAAAGCATGGCTTCAAATTTATGCTTAATAAACTTTTGAAATATTGAACAACTATTCACTGTTTTCGTTTCCTACTCTCATTCAAACCATTATGCAGAGATTGAAGTTTCGATAGAAGCCGTGACTGAAGGCACAACAAGGAAAAACATGGAATTTCAGTCGCTTCGAGAAACATATTAAATGCTGATACAACATGATTCAATCCATCTGTTCCAAAGATCATCAGTAAAGTACCTTATCACGTTATCCAAGCTTTACAAAACAAGCATTTCAGATTGACAGCGTCAATATGCGCCACAGGGTGGAATATGAATGAAATCCGGAGAGTAATAAACTTGCAGGAAAGTCCAGCAAGGTCCAATCAAATTCTTATAAAGAATTTTAACATGTAAGATAACGTATTATGAGTAAAGGATTTGATGCTATGCGGTTTGTGTTGCGAATAGGTGGTTCTGTTATAGCTTCTCCGATTGATTCAGTCTTGATCAGCAGGTATGCAGACTTGTTGAAAAGGTTGAAGACGCAAGGACATGATGTAGTTGTTATTATTGGGGGTGGAGCTTTAGCAAGAGAATTTATCGGTGTTGCGAAGGATTTAGGACTTGACGAGAGGTCTCAGGATGAGGTTGCTATTTCCATTTCTAGAATTTTTGCTCAACTTTTCCTTCAAAGGCTTGGAGAATTAGGCTGTGAGGCTATTCCATTAACGATTGAGGATACTGTAAAATGTCTACATGAAGGAAAAATTACAGTTATGGGAGGTTTGAAACCGGGTATGACTACAGACACGGTTGCAGCATTAGTTGTTGAGCAAATAAATGCTGAATTATTTATCAAAGCTACTGACCAAGAAGGCATCTACGATAAAGACCCTAGAAAACATGTTGACGCCGTCAAATTTGAACATATAAGTTTTGACGATTTATTACATGTGTTCGATGAAGATAAGCATAAGGCTGGAATACACCAGATTCTTGACCCAGAAGCTGTCAAGATTCTTAGAAAAGGAATAGTTAAAGTTGTTATCGTGAATGGATTTGAACCTGAAAACATTCTGTTGGCTATTAAGGGAGAAAAAATCGGTACAACAATCCTGTGATGTGTTCTAATGTTACTAGGCACCTTCGACTATAGTAAAATGATAAATGTGATTTCTACACTTTACCTGATATGGGAAGCTTAAAACTTAGACCATTGGACACATTAAGATACGAACAAGATAATTTTATGAGGAGAAACTTATGATATGAAAAGGCTTTACCCAAATCAACCAATTGTAGGAGTAGGCGCAGTTATAATATACAATGGCAAAATTCTACTTGAAAAAAGGAAAGGTGAACCTGGAAAAGGTAGATGGAGTATACCAGGTGGCTTAGTTGAACTAGGCGAGAGTGCAGAGCAGACAACGATACGGGAAGTTAAGGAGGAAACAAACCTTGAAGTTGAAAGTCCCAAGCTTATTGATGTTGTTAACAACATAACTGTGGATAAGAATGATAAAATAAAATACCATTACGTGATTATCGACTATTTCGTGAAACTAAAAGGTGGAACGCTTAAACCTGCGGACGACGCTGCAGAATTAAGATGGGTAACATTTGACGAAGTGAAAAGCTACAATTTAACAAAAAGCTTCAAGGAGTTCTTCCAAATGAATAGACAAAGGTTGGAAAAGTTTAATTCGTGTCTCTAAAGAACAGCCTTGTTTCTCCCATGGTTTTAATATCTAAAGCTTTAACCTGAACAACTATTGGAAAGTCTTTGACAACTTTTCCAAGTACCAGGCACTGATGAGGGGGTAAATCTTTAGCAATTGATTTAACTGTTTCTGCATCAACTTTAGCTGCTCGTGAAACAGCTTCTAAATCATGTTCATTTGTGAAGTTTAAGAGGAAAATGTTGTCCGCTTGACGGTATATGTTTTCACGAATTGTGTCTGGTTGGTTAGTTACAAATGTTGTGAATATCCCGAAATGTCGCATGCGTGTTACGATGTCGTCCCAATAAGTTTCACGCAAATAAAGGTGAGCTTCCTCAGCAAAGAGAAAAATAGCCTTAAGTTTCCAGCTTGTCAACAACTCAACGAGTTTTCCAAGCACGTATTCGACAACTATTTGTCTGTCAATAGACGAGGTATTTCGCAAGTTTATGATAATGGCGCCGCCTTCCTTCTTAGCCTTTAATAGACTTTCTTTCAGAAGCATGGCTTCGGCGAGATTGTCTGTGAAGAAGCGGGAATTGACTAAGGCGTAGTAGCGTGAGAAAAGAGCGTCACGAACATGGTGGTTGCAACTCCAGTTGCGTATAGCTTCACCTAGTTCATATAAGTTAAGGCTACCTTTTTCTTTCAGGGATTGCCATATGCGTCTGAATTCGCGAGTGGATGTTCCAGGTAGATGTAATGCGTGAATAAGAATGCTCAGTAAAACATGTAGGTGCAATTGTTTTAGGGTGACTTTAAAGTTTTGAGAAGGTGTCAAAACATGAATCTTGTTGTAATAGGCGTTTCTTTTTTCGTCAGATGTCATGCCTAGACTTACGTATTCCCCGTTCAAATCGAAGACAACTACTGCGGCTCCATATCTCACTAGATTGAGCATCAAAAGTTTGGACAGATGAGATTTACCAGTTTCTTTCTTCCCAGTTATTATATTTAACCTTCCATCCAAGGATGAAGCATCTATTGTAAGAACCGTTGAATCCTTTGTACTTCCTAAAATTATTGGAAGTTTACCATCAATCTTTGCCAGTTTAAGCAGCGCTGGAATTGGCAACTTTTTTATTGTTGATCGGGGGCGAGAGGGAAGCCATGAGCTGCTCGGTCTTAAACTCCCGTTTTCCATTGTTGCACGGATTTTGCATCGGAGAAGCCTTGCATCTTGAATATACGTAATATGAGGAGCAATTTCTAAAGGATCAAAATTTTCGCCTTGAAGAACTTCCCCACCATCTGGAAGGCTTCGGAGCAATTCTTCGAGGATGCCTGGAATGTTTGCAAATTGAACGTCAATTACTTGTATTATTAATTTTTTTCTACCGTTAGGATCTTCAATAAGTAAGTAGTCACCTTTTTCCACAGTTTCATTTGGAAAACTCAGAATCTGGACGATATTACCTTCTTTCTTATAAAGCTTCACGAGCAACTTTCACCTTTACCGAAGGGGCCAAACAGAAGCCTATGCATATCTGGTCTATTGATGATCCTAAGATCGTATTTTCGGGCTATGAAATGTTGTATGGCTATGACTTCGTTTGCTGTAAAAGTGCAGAAGATATGGGCTAAACGTAGGGTTTCAGGATAACTTTGTATTAACAGGTCGTTTCCCATAAGTTTCTCAACAGCCTCTACCTTTTGTTTACTAGGGACTTCTCTGTCGATGTCAAGCCTAAAGGCGTAGTTTCCTCTAGTTAACCTAGCCACGTAAACATCACCGAGTAAGGTAATCGGAGGTTTAGGCTTCAAACCATTTATCTCAAAAAGATAAGGCGGTTTATATCCAAACGCCACATCCGTTATAAGATATCCATTAAATCTTAGATTAGTCATCTTTGAAAAAGCTAAAACTATGTTCTCTCTTTTCCTTGCATTACCTAAAATTTCCTTCATTTGTCGCGTTGAGGTCTCAGCAATTCCAGATGTTAATGAACCATCAAAAAGAACAAGCCCATTGCTTACTGTTCTTGACAATGTATCCTGCAGCCACCTTTCGAGGAGACTTGCTATTCGTGTTGGCATCTGCAAAATACTCGGTGAGCAATTATGGTTGTGTTCATGTGAAGAGATAGAATATGTCCTGTATAATGCATTGTAGACTTCTTTTTTGTTTTGCTCCGTCACATGAAAAATGAATGGACCAAACCGTAAGTATCTGTAGTTTCTTTTCTGTTTCCAGATGATTGCTCCTCGAACTGCAATTATCATACCCTTACTTGTCTCACCGATTTTTATGCTGGAAGTGTCAACAGCCGCAACAAGTGTCTCCTCTGATCTTGGTTTTAATAGAGTGGGTTGTAATTTAATTTGCGTAGTTTCAATTTGCTGTTCTAGGTTATTGTCTTGTTGGAATACTTGTTGGCTTAATTGAAAAGGTTGGTTCTTTGCATGCTTGAGTGAGAGTATGCTCAGCTCAATGAAACGTTGTGGTAATAACATGTTTATGGAAGGTTGTGGAAAACTATATTTTGGTGTTGTTATAATAGCTAATTGCTCAATCAACATGATTCACCAATAAGCAATTGTTTGAGAATGAAATATTTAAATGTTGTGCATGTACAAGATGTGCAATTCAATAAACAATAGGTGAAAGATTGACAGAAAAAAGAGCAAGACTACCAATACGCGTAAAAATGAAAATAGGATCAATAGAATTCGAAATAGAATGCCAAGAAGATCAACTTCAGGCAACAGTTGACAAAATTCTCTCAGCAGTTACCGAAAAACTGAAAGGAACATCATTAATAACTGAAAGAGCTGCACCGCTACCAAGAGTAGAAACCTGTAAAGGCTTGATCCAAAAACTTTGGGAAGAGGGATGGTTTGCAGTTCCTAGAAACCTAGGTGATGTGCACAGTGAGATGGCAAGGAAGGGATTTCACTACGACCGTACAGCTGTAGCCCACGCGCTAATCGATCTAGTGAAAGATGGAGTACTAACAAGAGGTGGAAAACCACGAAGGTACCAATATGCCCAGAAGAGACCGCCTTAAAGCCTAAACCATAATGTATTCTAAGTTGCATGAATAGCCTTTACGGAGAAAAGCTTAATCAGATACTTAATTTTACCTTAATCCTCGGTAGAATCTCCCTTTGCATCTGAGCAATACCGAAAACTGAAATCTTGTATTTACCACCATTAGTTTTCACTGCTAACTCTCTTCTGACAAGCTCCCCAAGACGTGTACTCACAATTTTTGAGCTTTTCCCCAATTTACCTTGAAGGTCTTCCCTTGAAATGGCATCACTCTCTAATGTACCTAATTTGAAACCTATATAACTGGCTAGAAGCTGCAGAACCAAAGTCTCGCTATCCGTTAGCTTATCCCTTGAAGCTAGGAGATGTGGGCCTTCATTTGTCAAAGCAATTAATTTTTCGCAGTCATTAATGAGGTTTTGTAAATTTACATTTAATATCATTTTCTTTGCAATCACAAATGTTGGAATAAACTCGCTGAAAAACTTGTTTATACTTATCCAAACATTGTTTACAGAGCCAGAAAAATTTTTTTCAACATCTTTATACTTAACATGGATAACAATCTTATCCTCTCCACAGGTCACCTCGTATTATCCCCTTAACCTAACTAAAACCTCGTCCTCAACCCATCTTTCACCCTGTACTGTTAGCTTAAACTCAGGCTTGGTCGGATCTGGCTTAAAAACCTGCCCTCTTTTAGTCATCTCGTTCAGTCTGGCTGGAACCATGCTTCTTACACCGCTTGATGCCAAAAGTTTCTTTATCTGCGCTGATGTGTTTTTCTTACCTTTAGAAGCATATAGGACTAAGCCTATAGCTTCATAGTGTGTGAGTTTTCCGCTGGTTACTAGAACAGGTCCTTCAGTGGTTAATTCAACTACACCCTTCAACTGAACTGCTGCAGTTGGAGTAAATTTTGTCGAGACAAGATCTGAGGTTTTTTCCATGAAATCTCCTGGAAAATCCTCAAGCATTTTGAGAATTTCCTGTGGATTTTCACCGTCCATTATAATTTCGCCAAAAGCTGTTTTTATTTTTACAATTACCTTTCCCATTCATCTTCCTCCTTTCAGGCTAGAACTTCTTCTTCCGCAAGAATGTAAACATGGCCAGCATCGGTCTTCCAACGCTTAACTCTTCCCTTTTTTACAAGTCCCGTTAGAACTCCTGTTAGAGTGCGTCTTGGATAACGCAATCCACTAGCCTTCACCGCGTCCTCTAATTCAACGATGGTGCGGGGGCGCCACTTTCCCCAGTCAGTTGCAAGAATGTTTAGTACAGCTTCACTGCAATTTTTAGCATGTAAAATTCTAGGGAGTTTCTGTGCTGAGGTCTCTTCTTTTGTAGCTGCTGTCTTAACTTTGAGTGTTGTTGTTGTCTTAGGTTTAGAAGCTTCAAAAGCCTTGGAAATGTTAGCCGTCAAGTTTGGTAATTCTCTGATCGTCTTTAGAACTTCTTCGCGTTCTCCATTGATTTCAACTTCGTAATCACCCATTTTTATTCTAAAAGCAAAATTTCCTTTTTTTATTCTTTCTCCAATCGTATTTGGCAAGATTATCCCGAAATATAAGAAGTGTTAACTCCTTTTAGAATTTGCGTAT
>DAOVFL010000069.1 GCA_030672945.1 Candidatus Bathyarchaeota archaeon
GAAAACGGCGCTGGAAAAACAACTCTAGTTAAACATTTCAATGGACTACTTAAACCGACCAAGGGAAGTGTACTTGTTGATGGAGTCGGCACAACAGAAATCAGTGTCGCAACCTTAGCTAGAATTGTTGGTTTTGTCTTCCAAAACCCAGATCATCAACTTTTCAGCGAAACAGTTGAAGAAGAAATAGCCTTCGCGCTAAAGAATTTCGGGTTTGATGAAGAAATCATTAAAAGACGAGTAACATGGGCTTTGAAACTTTTAGATCTGGCTGAATACAGAAAAACCTCACCTTTCATGCTCAGTGGGGGAGAAAGGAAACGTGTTGCCTTAGCTTCAGTTCTGGCATGGAAACCAAAAATATTGATACTTGATGAACCAACAATAGGACAAGATTACCAACAAAAAGAAAAACTTATTCAATTCATTCTTCAAATGAAAACTCAAAGAAAAACTATAATCATCGTTACACATGATGTTGAGTTCGTAGCTGAATGTAACCCAAGAGTTCTGTTAATGAGTCAAAGAAGAATAATAGCTGATGGTGACGCACAAAAAGTGCTTACGAATCCTGAAGTCTTGACCCGAGCATCAATCGTACCACCGCAGATAACTCAGATCTTCCAACAGTTATCCGATTTTGGAGTTCCCAAAGATGTGATTGACATTTATGAGGCACGGGAAAGTCTGCTAAGTGTCTTGGGAAGAAAAGCAAAATGAGCGTTTTTGACGGACTCAAATTTAGAAAGGTTTACTCGCCGATTCATAGCTTAGATCCAAGAATAAAATTTCTATATGTTTGCGTAATTTTTACGGCTGCAATAATCTTCTGGGAACTAATACCCTTAATAATACTCTTCTTAATACAAGTTCCATTTGTCATTCTAGCCGGGATCAAACGTGAGTGGCTTCGCTCCATGCGAGGAGCAGCATTCCTCGCCACGATAATCTTCCTTACAAACTTCATATTTTCCTTCATCACTGCTAGCTATACAGTTACAGCCTTTAACGTGGAACATGCAATAACCATGACTGTTCGCTTCATAGTGCTCATAGAATCCTTCTCCGTTTTCTTTCTGACTACTTCCCCGGATCATCTAGGTTTAGCCTTGGAGCAAACACGTATACCCTACGAGTTCTGTTTCGCCTTCACAACAGCAGTACGATTTGTCCCGGTTCTAGCCGAAGAAGCTCAAACAATTATGGACGCCCAGAAGGCTAGGGGTTTGGAGCTTGAACATGGAAACTTTTTGAAACGAATCAGGAATTACATCCCAATTCTCATACCCTTGATTATAAGTGCAATTCGGAGAAGCCTAGAATTAGCTGAAGCCATGGAATCACGTGCATGGGGGGCAACTGAAAACCGCACAAATCTATACATGCTCAAAATGCATAGAGGAGACTTCGTTTTGATAGCCGTAACCTTTGGAATCTTGGCAATCACAGTTTATGTTCGTTTGTTCTTAGAAATTCCATCTTTAAATGATCTCGTAGGTAGTTTATTTTAGACCACAAGATTTTTAATATAGACATTTATGTAATGGATTTCTCGGAGCCTGGAAGAAGTTGAAATGGCTGAAGGCTGCGTCAGAAGAAATTATTTCAGGCATAAAACATTCTATCGAAGAACTTGATATAAAAGAAGTTGGACAACTTGTTGAGCTTCTGCTTAAGGCGAAGGACAAGAAAATCTTTATTGTCGGCATGGGAAGAAGCGGATTCGTTGGCAGAGCCTTCGCTCTGCGCTTAATGAATCTAGGCTTCAACGTCTACTTCCTAGGCGAAACGATAACGCCAGCCGCGGGAAAAAAAGACTTGCTAATCGCTATTTCCGGCACAGGATCCACAAAATTGGTCTTAACTGCAGGTACAGCTGCGAAGGAAATTGGTGCAGCAGTGGTCGCTATAACCTCCTTTCCAGAGTCACCTCTTGGGGATATAGTAGATCACGTTGTAACCATTAAAGGTAGAACAAAAATAGGTTGGCCTAAGGAAGAAGATTACTTAGCTAGGCAGCTTGTTGGTGAGCGTGAACCTCTAACCCCTCTTGGAAGCATTTTTGAGAACAATTGCATGGTGTTCTTGGATGGTTTAGTTGTGGAATTGATGCATCGGTTGGGACGAACTGAGGAGGATTTAAAGCGGAGACATGCAACACTAGAGTAGGAATAAGAACTTTGGGGTGTGCAAGAGATTCGCGCAAAGTGGAAAAAAAAGAAGATGCGCCGAAAGAAAAGGCAAAGAAAGAAAAGACAGGCAAGATACAAGTAATTTACTTCTTGGCAGAGTTTTTTTGGTAGTTTTTCCTTAGTTTTTCTGCCAATTCGGAATCTTGAAGGATCAGTACTCCGCGATACCCACAATTCCTGCAATCCCAAATGGACCAGAGTTGCGGTAGACCAGAAGCCCAGAATACATCAGTTGAACCGCACTTGGGACAAAAACGTGTAGTTTGCCGTTTAGACTCAGATTTTGATTGAAGTTTGGATTTAGTAACACGTTTTAAGTCTTTTACTTTTTTGTTCAAAAACTAAACCTTTTATAAAGTATGTGTGTTTTCTCTTATTTTAAAATTAGTGGTTTTGTACAGTTAAGTTAAGCATGCTAAATATTGAACATGCATATAACTTATTAAGACTCACGACAAACTATATCAATGTTGCACACCTACTTTAATTGAAAGAAACTACACGATGACGGTGAAGATAAATGCCTAAAGCTTCTAAAACAGTAGAAAAAGCAGAAGTAGGTATACTCATAAGAGAGGAAGGTAAAAAACCAACTGTTTTCAGAGAAGCCTACCTCATACAAGAGCCCTATGTATACGCGGCAATAGTCAAAGATCCAAAAACACAAAAAATAACTTATGAAATCATGGAGCCGACACTGCAAAAAGACGAAGAAGAACGGTTAAAGGAAATAAAGACTTTTTTAATGGAAGAGTTGGATGTAAACCTAAAGGAAATAGAAACCAAGGAGAAAGCAGAAAAATACCTTAAAGAGAAGATAAAGGAAACAATAAAGAAATACCGAATAAAAGTGTCGCCAGAAGCAATTGACAAACTAATATATTATGTAATACGCGACTTTACGGGTTATGGAAGAATAGATTCTTTAATGAAGGATCATCTAATCGAGGATATATCAGCAGACGGCGTAAACATACCAATTTATGTTTGGCATAGAATATACGAGTCGTTACCAACGAACATAATATTCAAGGATGAGGCAGAGCTAGATTCCTTTGTGATTCGATTAGCATATCTAGCAGGAAAGAACATCTCGATAGCATCTCCGATTTTGGATGCGTCTCTTCCTGATGGAAGTCGTGTACAACTAACCTATAGAAATGAAGTTACAAGAAGAGGTTCAACATTCACTATTCGACGCTTCAAGGTTGATCCGTTAACAATTACAGATTTGATTTCTTTCAACACCGTTTCTTCAGAAATGTCGGCATATTTGTGGTACATCATAGAAAACAGAGCTTCAGTTGTTGTAGCTGGCGGAGTTGCGGCTGGAAAAACAACAATGTTGAACTGTTTATCCATGTTCATAAAGCCTGAAATGAAAATAGTGAGCGTAGAAGATACACAAGAGCTTAACCTTCCACATGAAAACTGGATACCCTCAGTTGTGAGGTTAGGCTTTGGACATGAAGACAATAAAAGCGGAAGCATAACCCTCTTCGACTTGTTAAAGGCGGCTGTTAGACAGAGACCAGACTACATTATTGTAGGCGAAGTCCGCGGGAAAGAGGCATATACTCTTTTTCAAGCAATGGCAACAGGACATCTTGGATTAAGTACTCTACATGCAGAATCGGTTGAAGCTGTAATAAACCGTTTAGAATCCGAACCGATGAACATTCCAAAACCGCTCATTGCAATGATAGATGTCATAATAATAATGGCAAGAACAGAAAAGGAGGGAAAGCCAGCGAGAAGAGTCATTTCAACAACAGAAGTTTTGGAGCTTGACCGCAAAACAAAGAGAATACCAACTGAAGAAGTTTTCAAGTTGAACCCAAGAGAGGATAGGTTTGTCTTTTCCGGTCACAGTAGCCTGTTAAAGAGACAAATGAAAAAAATGGACATCACTGAAGAAAAAATCAAACGTGAACTACACAATAGAAAGGTAGTCCTGGAATGGATGGTTCGCAAGGGCATCCGCTGCTACACAGATGTTGCAAACGTTATTCGAGAATACTACGCTAACCCAAAACGTGTTTACCAGAAAGCCAGAGTGGGACTCAAATGAAAAACAGTGAAGCCCTGAAAAGAATCAAGAGATTTCTCAACAGCTTCAAAAAAGGATTAAAATCAAAAGCACCACTAGAAAAGCTTGCATTTAGAAAACGTCAGTCTCTAGCTTATCAACTCATCGGAGAAAAAACTGGTCGTGTCCTACCGCTTTTCAGGGATTTCGACTTTAACTTACAGAGATCTAGCTTGAAGATTAGTTTCAAGGCTTACGTCAGCTTAATAATCTTTGCTACGATTTTAATTTCGTTTGTTGCATTGATTTTTATTCCATGTTTACTTGCTTTCGTATACAATATGCCATTTTTTCCAGCCGCTTTGTTCGGTGTTGGTGGCGGCTTATTCGCAAGCGCATTTTCAATAATTGGGTTCTATGTCTACCCAATCTATCGTGCTGACAAGTTTAGAAGGGAGGTGGATGATGAATTACCGTTTGCAACGGGCTACATGGCGATTCTTGCAAGCGCTGGCGTCTCTCCGGAAAAAATTTTCTACTCACTTTCAAATCTCAGCCTGCCTTTGACTGTTTCTGAAGAAGCAAAAAATGTTATCAGAGACGTAAACCTCTTTGGTTTGGATATAATCTCTGCGTTAGAGAAAACATCGAAAAGAACTCCTTCTGAGAGATTCCACGAAATGCTAGAAGGTTTTATCTCAACAATTCATTCTGGTGGAAATCTGGCTGCTTATCTGCGTGAAAAGTCTGAGCAGTACATGAAGCTTAAGAGAATAAGCCTACACAGGTTTTCTGACACTTTATCTATTTTATCGGAGTTCTACGTATCTTTGCTTATTACAGGACCTTTACTTTTTGTCATTATGCTTACGGTTATGGCTATGCTTGGTGGGGGAAGTTTAGGCGGTCTAGGTCCAGACCTCTTACTCCGTATAATCACCTATCTTGGAATTCCAGTGGGTTCCATAATATTTCTG
>DAOVFL010000088.1 GCA_030672945.1 Candidatus Bathyarchaeota archaeon
GGGTTTGTTGGCTGATCAAGTATTTGGAAGAAGCCTGTAATATGGCATGGCGCGAAAGCTGCAGCCTCTTTCATGTTTGACGCCTATGTGAAGCTCGAAGAAAAAGTCGTAGATAAGAATTCTGTATGGATTGTTTAAACACGTTTAAACTTCATGGACTTTTCACTGAACCATACTGAAGTTGCTATCTGCGTTTTCGGAAGATTTTGCCGCCGTCAGCGTAGTCGCCTGTCACGTATTCAAAGCCTACTTCTACTAGGCTAACTGCTTCTCCAACGTTGTGGGCTACACGTACTGTGAAACCATCGCCTGAGCTGTTGCGCGCGCGGGGTTGTGAGTGTTTTTTCCTCAGTTATGTGCGGGACTGCATCTGCGGAGAGAAATGAAAGTCAATCGGAATCCTCTGTCCTTTTTTTCAATATCTTGACTATTCATTTTTTATCACCTTTCCTACTCAAATAAACATTTTATATTAATACCTCAAACCACGCTCCAAACAGTAACAATACTAAAATTATTATTACAAATGAAATAAGTTCTTTCTTGTTTTCCTTAAATACAATCTTCCAATTTCTCTTTTGTTCTGGAAATAATTTCTTCCAATTCTTCTTCCAGTGAACCATAATTTCCTTTCTTTCAGGTTTTACACCAAGAATTTCTGTACTCAACGCTGATGCAAAGATTATTGTTAGCAGAATAATAAAAACTTCAAAAGAAATAATGTAAAATGAAAAACAATAAAGCCCAATTAAACAACGACCTAGCGCGTTACCACTTCCGTTTGTGCTTGTTTCATGCACTCTGAGCAGAGTATAACGATCCAAGGTTTATCGGAAAGTATCACGCAATGAATCAAGACGGTTTACGGTTTTGAAACCTTCCGAAGTTAACTTGTATCTACACAATTCTTGCTTTCCTAAAGGATTTTCTTCTCTTATCAACCCACTCAGCAATAAATGCTGCAAATATCTATTTGCTTGGCCAAAATTCAAATTAGCCCTGCGCATTATACTCGTTTTGGTTGTACCCTTCGGGTCACGTGCAATGGAAGCGAGAATGTCTACAATTATGCTTGCTCTATCTCTGTACTTAAACTGCGATAATAATATAACTCCACTCACGATTACATTCTGGGATGTGTACATGTGTGCCACATATAATATATACAACTCCTTTACATAAAAATCTTATGATATTTCGTATATCCGTTTCGTGAATTACAGTTAGGACATCAAGTGCGTTCACTGGGGAGAGAAACGAAAACAGACCCATCGATGCTGACCACCTGTAATGAGAAACATCAATTTTGCCTATGAAATACTCTATTCAACAGTTTACATTCTACCTGTTCCGAGTCTGCTAATTGAAAAAAATTTGGCAAAACATTTGATTGTTACTGATATACAGTATAATGTTGTAGCGCACATGAATGCATGTCAGATAATAGTTCTTAGAAAAGCCTTTGTAATTGTGAGTCACTGTGGATCTCGTCTAGGGAAAAATATGGAACCAAGTTGCTCTTTTAAAAAAGGTAAGTTGAGCATGGAACTCCCATATTTAGAATGGTAGAATAGTCTAGATAAGCTGATAAATACATGAAATGAAAGATTCAGAAATGGAGTTAATGAAGTAAACTTCACATATATCAATCATACTTTTCCGAATAACCTTACTATTATGGAAATGGTTCTTACAGTTGATACGTGCTAAAGCTTATGTATTTGTGGTACAAAACTTTGTTATGCTAAATTTAGTGAAAACAACATGAAGAAAAATAGATAAAAGCAAATTGCCATTTGTTTACAGGTTTATACTTGAACTGCCTAGTCTGAGTTTAGATTTCTTTCCAAGTTACTTCTCAGGGATTTTCTGGGCTATTGTTATACCAATTTTTCTGGCATCCGAAATTTTGTTAAGCATCTTTCTGCTGGTTTTTTTCCCTTTTCCAGTAAATTTCACCTCATTCACTGTCATTCCAGCAATTGTTTTATTATTTTTCGTTAAAATAATGCTTACAAGATTCATTAACTGGTAGAATGCAATATTTGGAGACCCTTTTATCTGGGATGTGGAGAAAGCTGCTGAGGAATACATCGCTATTCTACGTAGGCAAAGATCAAGGAGAAACAAATATTGACGTAGGTGTGCATTATCCCTAAGCATAAGTCAGTTGCCAACGGTATTTTGTGATCTCCTTATCTAGGTGATTTGCTGTTTCACAGCGCGCAGAACTGAAACAAAATCTATGAGTAAAATGGCATGCGTTAAAAATTGTATTTGCTTGTTAAATTTTTAAATGTTGAAACAGAAAAAGAGAAATTGTTCGTACAGCCCATATTTAGTTGTAGTCTAAAGCTAGATCTTTATCACAGTTGAGAAGCATGTATAATATTGCGTTAATCCTTTCGGGAAAGAGAAATAAGCCTTATGCTATTAGATTACCAGTTGAACGGATGCAATTCCAGAGCATGAGGCTTGAAGCATAGGGTAATACTTGCAGTTATTCATGAGTTTTTGAATACAGACGAATTTGAAGATTTTCTATGTTGAATGGCAGGAGTAGAATCACGATAAAGTAGAGAAGTCGAATTTCATACACCAAACGCCTTCGATGACAAACCAGAGTTGGTAGATAAGAAAAATGGAAACAAACGACTTAGTTAAAACTTCAAAAATCATCATTCAACATCAAATGCTTGATTGTCTACTAACGCAGCTGCTGAAACTCTTCTGTTTTCATCGAGATTAACAAAGTGAGGTTTAGCTTTTGTTTTCCTTTCGTATCCAATGATGGACAAATGACTCAGCTACTGTGTGCATGCTTGTTATGGTTGTTCCCATTTTTTGCCGTAGTTGCGGGCTAGTACGAGTAGGTCTTTCCAGTCTATTTTGCCGTCGCTGTTGAAGTCTGCTTCAGCAACGTAGCAGGGTTCACCTTCATTGCACCCGTAAGCCATAGCAAATATCAACAGATCCTTCCAATCCACCTTGCCGTCTTCATTAATGTCACCTTCCAATCCTGAAATGATAACAAGTGCATCCCACTTCAATTTGTTGGTGTAAGAGATCATTACGTTGTCTTCGGTGTCACTTTCCCCGGCGAGTGGGTTGATGATCGCCATGAACGTGTAGTTGCCGTTAGAAACACCTGTGGTGTTCCACTTGAAGGTTAACTCTCGAGTAGTGTTTATGCCTGCCCGCGGGTCAGGCGGCCGGTACGTTTGGGTGCCCCACAAATTATCGACGCTTAGCTCTTCGATAAGGATGGGATTAAAAACTTGTGGAGTCGGGTTATCTGGTAAACTTGTGCCGTTATAGTAGAGGTTTACACTAAAGTCTACGGTCATAGTTCCGAGGTTCCCAACTACAACGGGAATCTCAACCACCGCTCCGCTGCGACTGATGTTGTGGTGAGGATAAGGTAGCTCCACACTGTGGACGGCAACATTCTTTTGTATTTTTATGGTGGCAGGATAGGTAGTGGTTTCGGTTTCGTTATCAGTGACTGTTAGTTTGACTTCGAAATTTCCGTATTCTCCGTATATATGTGTTACAATCACCTTGTCAGTACCAGTTTCGTTCGAACCATCACCAAAATCCCAAAAGTACATACTGATGAATCCATTGGGGTCATAGCTAACTGAGGCATTCAAAGTCACAAGCTCAAGTATATCTGGGTCAGTTGGATAGTAGCCAAAAGATGCCACAGGAACGGTTGTGTGAAAGAAGCCGTCCTTGTGTTCATGATTGATATTCGTCAAATTCTCATTCCAAAGCTGTGTATCATATAAGTCTAACTTGCAGCTTCCCGGCTTTTTCGCTTGGAACTGAATTCTGGCAAGTGTTCCGTTGCCGTTCGCAACATACCCTTCCCAAACAAAGGCTGCGCCCACCCTTTCTATCTTCCCGGGCATTTTTCTAAGGAAGAATTCGGTAGGACCAAGGTCGCTCATGAAAGGACCCTCGGTCACATTAATGCAATCCAAAAGTTTGGCATCCCATATCAATTTGGCTTCCCACATGCTTAGGTTTTGGACGTTCGCTATGGAAATGGTTACGATGAAATACTCACCCGGATTATAAACATTTGTCGCGGGACTGATGAAAATCATAGTAGACGGAGTGTGGAAGGAACCGTCCTTTACATTGTGATCGATGGGAACCCAGTAGGGATTGTATAGTATTGTTTGGTTAAGGTGCAAAGTGGAGTTTCCCATTGCTTGAACTAGGAAAGTTATGTTTGCCAAGGTTCCATTGCCACTAGTTTCTGCTTCCTCGTCTAGGAGCAGGTCGCTGAGTGTTATGTTGCCACGTGTGACCTTCACACGGGGAAAGTCACAGATGCTACCGTTTTGGTTGAACCATTTATCCGGGTCCACAACAATCATGGTCTGATTGGTATACAAAATGCGGTCATCATAAGTCAGATCAAACTTCCAAATGCTAAGGTTCCAAACATTGGCTATGCTTATGTTAATGGTGAAATACTGGTCTATGTCATAAATTGACTCTTCAGGACTGACAGAAATTACGGCAAGCATCAATTGTTGATCTGACGCAAAATTCACCTCTACTAACACCAAAGCATCTATCAACACGAAAATTAGCAGTATCATTGCAAGCGCACGCGCAATCTTTAACA
>DAOVFL010000084.1 GCA_030672945.1 Candidatus Bathyarchaeota archaeon
GATTGAGAAGGGTGAAACAGCTGAAGAGACAGCTTTAAGAGAAGTCAAGGAGGAAACAGGTTTAGACGGTGAAATTATTGGGAAAATTGGCGAAATCAATTATAATTTTTACAGAAGAAAACGCTTTTTCAAGACTGTCCATTTTTTCCTTCTAAAATATGTTGGAGGATCTGTACAGAATCATGATTTTGAAGCTGATAAAGTCAAATGGTTTCCCACTTCAAAAGCTCTTCAAATTCTAACTTATACTAATGAAAGGAAAATTTTCAAAAAGGCGGAAGAGATGTTGAATCGGGAAAGCAACCGTTGGCTTAGTTAGCGAAGATTTTTATTTTCGATGCTAGAATTTCCTATAGTTTGATAAGCCCCGGTAGCTCAGCGGTTAGAGCAACGGCCTTGTATAACATAAAGAAAGCCGTAGGTCGCGAGTTCAAATCCCGCCCGGGGCTCCAAACCTTTCCCAAACCAGTAAACTTTGAACGCGTATAGTAAAGTTGGATATAGCTTATATATAGCTTATATTAGAGAAACATGCCGAAGCGCGCGCGCTGCAAGATGGTAAAATAGGCATGCGGGATATTGCATTAGCAGCTCGTAACTTCGGGATGTGCTTTTAACTTATGTGTTAAATCCTATATTTTTTTCTAACAATAAAGCATTTAGAAGAACTGTTCAAACGTAAACATGTTTGCAGAATCACCAAAAACATTGAAGAAGCAAAAGAGTTGATAGCAGGCAGAGTTAAGTATATCCCAAACACAGAAAACATTAACTTTCCAGAAAAACAAAGTAAAGTTATAATCTACGCGAGTTAGATCAGAAATGCGCGAGTTTGCACTATATTCACGTAAAGGCAGAACAGATTCAAGATTCACGAGTCTACGCGAGGCTGGCAGGTTAGATGTTGTGCATGAATGTATTGTGGCAAGTCTGTTTCTTTCTCATGGTATTCGCAGAAATGTTGTTTTTCATATATTACTAAGTGGGCCGCCAATGCCGCCTTTACACTTAAAGATTGATGGGGCAACACTTAGAAATGTGCGTACAGACCAAGAAACATGGAAGGTAATTCTAAAAAATGTTTTATCTGGAAAATTCCATCCGGGCGTAAGTGTCGATAAGATAAGTTTTGAGGCTCTGTTGAAGGCGAAGGCAGATGAAGCGTCGATTTA
Source organism: Candidatus Bathyarchaeota archaeon (assembly GCA_030672945.1). Taxonomy (GTDB): domain Archaea; phylum Thermoproteota; class Bathyarchaeia; order Bathyarchaeales; family Bathycorpusculaceae; genus SOJA01. The sequence continues at coordinate 1,173 of DAOVFL010000084.1, forward strand.
TGTTCTTGAGGAAGGTGGAAAAGACATTTTTAAGGTTGCCATAGGCGAGAATCCCTTTTTTGTCTTAGGTGACCATATTGGACTGCCGAAAAAGGTTGAAGGTTACGCCTTACGATACGGCGAAAAAATTTCTTTGATAAAGCAGCCATATCTAGCCGCCTCATGCATAAACATATTAAACTACCTATTAGACAGAAAAGCTGCAATCTAGAACTAGCGGAAGGGAGAAGTGAAGTTTATATTCTAGTTTTTTCTTTTTACCTCTAGTTTTACTACTCCATGAGGTGACATGCTTATGGCGTCCATTAAAGAATTACCGGCGCATCCGGCTGCAAAATTTGAGAGGATTGGAGCCCACACTCACATTAATGGATTAGGTTTAGATGAAAACCTGAAAGCGATTAAAATAAATGATGGAATGGTTGGTCAAGAAAGAGCCAGAGAGGCTGCTGGTCTTGTCATCCAGATGATAAAAGAGGGAAAGCTAAGCGGTAAAACTGTAATTTTTGCTGGTCCGCCTGGAACAGGAAAGACAGCGATTGCCGTGGCAATATCCAAGGAATTAGGTGCAAACGTGCCGTTCATACAGATGAGCGGGAGCGAAATATACAGTAGTGAACGCAAGAAAACAGAGATTCTTATCGAAGCTATGAGAAAATGCATTGGAGTGGAAATTCACGAGATGCGTAAAGTTTACGAAGGCGAACTATCCAGCATGGACATAAAAACTGCACCGCATCCCTACAATCCTTACCAGAAAGTTCCTGATAGCATTAGACTCACCCTGAAAACTCAAGATGAGGAAAAAACCATCGAAGCAGGATCAAACATAGCTCAGCAGGTAATCCAGCAGAACATATCAGAGGGCTACGTAATACAAATTGACGCTGAAACTGGAAGAGTAGTTAACCTTGGTATAAGCATGGAAAGCCCTAAAGGAAAAACCTATGACATAGACACAAGAAAAAAAAATCCACCGCCCTCAAGGCAGCGTGCTGAAAGAGAAGGAATTTGTTTACACTTTAACCTTAGCAGATATGGACGAGATAAATGCCCGTCAACAGTCAGGAGGAGGAATTCTCTCCATGTTCTTAGGAAGCACCGCAACCAGAGAAATAGGCACTGAAATCCGCACAGCCGTTGATGAAGCAGTGAAGAAGATGGTGGATGAAGAAAAAGCTTTCATTCATCCAGGCGTCCTATTCATTGATGACTCACACCTACTGGATTTAGAAGCCTTCAGCTTCCTAGGCAGAGCCATTGAAAGCGAGCTTGTACCTATCATCATTCTAGCTACAAATCGTGGTGTAACTACTATTAGGGGTACTGACGTAAAAAGCCCCATGGGATTTCCTCTAGACCTTGTAGACCGATCTGTAATTATCGGAACTGAAGAATATGATGCAGACTGCATTCGAGAAATCTTGAAAATACGGTCGGAAGAAGAGAAAATAAACATCAAAGAAAACGCTCTGGGAAAAATAACAGAGATTGGAGCTAACACATCGTTGCGATATTCAGTTCAACTGCTAAGTCTAGCTGCTCAGAACGCAAAAAGTGCAAAACGCAAAGATATTACAATTAAAGACGTGAAACGAGTTAGTAAACTCTTCATGGATGTCTCTGAAGCCACACAACACCTTAAAAAATATGAAGAGAAAATGATGTTTCACTGATACACTGCATAAATATGCTTAATCATTATTTGAACGTAAAAACCTTTAATCCTTACTCTTCTTTTCCTTAAAGGTCGTGATAATTATGTCTAACCGTAAAGATAAACATGAACCAGAAAATTTTGTCGAATTAGACACTGAAGAATACGGGTTCGTCCTAAAGCCAACACAAATTGAAGTTGGCTTAGGATACTCAATTTCTGTAAGACACGATGAAAATGGAAAACTAATAGTCGACGTGAAAACTTACGGAGAAGTTGACTACGCTAAGATACGAAAAGAAATTAATCGAGTGTTTCCAAACGCCCAAATCAAACAACTAAACCAAACAAGGTCAGTAACGATTGTCAAAAGACGTAGACGCAAACACCTCGCCAAAAAGAAATAACATATACGGAGCTTTCACCCAAAAAACTAGATTGTGACCCGAGATATAAACAAAGGCCACTGATCCCTCATAAATATTTTCCCTCAAGAAAGCCAGAAATTAACATTTAACCTAGAACTTTTCAGCAAGTTAGAAATACTTTACAGAATCGATTGATTGTTAAGCATTCTCCAAATCTGTGTGTAAAATCCAAAGCTGATATTAAAAGTGGGATTGTAGCATCTAAGAAGAAAACCAACGCTCACTCATTTTCTGAGAATACAAACTTGAAGCTTTTTTACGTTCGTTCAGTGTTCAACTCTTTAGATTTGGGAATGGTAAACCCGGTTGGCACTCTCTCCTTCTTTATAGTATATCGCTTCCTGACCCCTTGGATGGACGGTTAAAGTGGATATTAAGGGCTAATTATAGTGTAGTTTACTTCTGAATTAAACCTTCATGTTTTTAAAGTGCTCCCAACCTCGCGGCTCAATGGTGCTTCTTCGACCGTTAATTTCTAAAAGAATCTGTTTATCGGCAGTTACCTCTCCAATTCGTAAGAGTTCTCCACCAACCCTTTCAACAGTTTTTTCCACCTTCCTCCAAAGCTCAGGCTTTATCGTCAAGACAAGTTCATATTCTTCTCCCCCGTAAAGCGTCAATTCCAATAGATCCAGCTTGGTTATTCTTGCGAATATTTCCACATCATTTGATGTTGGAAGACTATTAATTATGAAGCCTACATCGCTTGCTTTTGCGATTTCGTGGAGGCTCCATGCTAAACCGTCGCTTGAATCTATGGAAGCTGTAACTGCTTTTGTTTGACTTATGGCTAATCCTTCCTTTAAACGGGCATAAGGCATCAAAACCGAGTCAACAAGGGTTCTGCGGATTTTTTGCGGTGCTTCAAAGTTTTCAAGTAGAATTTTTAAGCCAGCAGAGGTCTTGCCAAAAAAACCAGTAACTGCAACAATGTCGCCAGGTCTAGCTCCACTACGTAGCATTAACATATTCTTTTTCGATATTCCAAAGACTGAAAGACTGATAACAAGGTCTGAAGCTTCATTAGTGTCTCCACCGATAACGTATGCACCATATTCACGTGCCCCAGCATTTAGCCCATCACCGATTTCTTCAATGTTCTTTTCCGTTAGCTTTCTAGGGAATCCCAGTGAGACGAGAATCACCAATGGCTTTACACCTTTCGCAGCGAAATCGCTAACATTCATTATAACTGCCTTACGAGCAGCTTGCCAAAGACTCATACCTGGTGGGACATCAGTTTTATCAACAAGCATATCAGTCTTCAAGACGGCAAGGTTAATGTTTCCAATATTATACGCAGACACATCATCGCCGAAAGGTATGGGCATCTTCGGCATTAAATCTAGATGATTTTGCATAATTTCGATTATCCTTCGCTCTCCCAGTTTTTCATCAGTTTTCATTGCATTTCTCCTATAGCACAGAAATATGTATCTATCGTCTTCAATGTTTATTACATGTAGACTCTTTTTAAAATGCACTATACTCTTTGAATGACAAACC
>DAOVFL010000059.1 GCA_030672945.1 Candidatus Bathyarchaeota archaeon
TGTCTGTTTCGCGGCCTTATCCCAGGAAAAAAGCTGCAACACTCTTTCCCTCGCCTCTAATCCCATACGGAAGCGAAGTTCTTTATTCTGTAATAGAGAAACTAGTGCTTTAGCGACTGCTTCAGCGTTTCTTGGTTCCACCAGCAATCCCGTGTGCTTATTTTTAACAACCTCTGGTATGGCACAGGTATTGAAGGCTACTACAGGTTTTCCGCAGGATTGTGCTTCTGCGGGTGTCAGTCCAAACCCTTCCCAGAGACTAGGATAACAAAACACATCACAGCAAGCGTAAAGCTTGGGGACGTCTCCATCAGGAACGTAACCGGTGAAAACAATCGAGTTCTCTACCTTTAAACTCTTCACTAGTTTATTTAGGTTTAGTATATCGTAGCGCATGGCTCCGCCTATCAAAAATTTAGTCTCAGGCAATTCTCTTAGAACCTCTGGAATCGCCTCAATCAAGAACTGTACGCCTTTATACGGAGCTAACCTGCCGAGATATAGAACAACTGGACAGTTTTCCAATTTGTAAAGCTTTCTTGTACTGTTCCCGTTTACGTTGGGATTAAATCTTTCCGCATCCACTCCATTGTAGATAACTTGGATCTTATCTTCTTGGATAAAGTACCTTTTTATCAACCCCTCTTTCAAGAAATGGCTCACAGTGATTATCTTATGCACACCTGAATGAAGAGCTAAAAAAGTCCCAAGTCTATGATCTATCATCTTCAGTTTTTGCTTAGAGCTACGCCAAGTTCTTATTGGAGCGAACCCATGATAAGTAAATACGTGGGGTTTTTTCAGAAACTTGGTTACAGTGTCGCCTACAAAAATGCTTGGATGATACTGAGTATGTATTAAGTCAAACTTCTCTAAAATCCTCAGACTCCTAAAAGGAAAGATGAAATTTCTTAAAAAGGGTATGTTATCCCCTGTAAACATCAATTCATAGATTGGTACATCTTTCGATCTGATTTCGGTTTCGCGAGAAATAATAGCCACTTCGTTTCCAGCACGCTTTATTCTCCCGGCAATTTCCATTATGTGCTTAACTAATCCAGAACCGGTATGCAAAGAGGAACGAACATAAGCTACTCGCAAAATTCGCAACCTATCCTACACAAAACCATACATGCGGAAACTTTTATAAATTTTACAACGAATGGCTTTCATAAATCTTGTCTGACACCTGTATCCGAATGGAGTTATTACTATATGGATAACGTCACTACATTAAGAATGGTTAACCCATGAAAATCACATTTATAATCATAACTAGAGACCGTCGTCGAATGATAGAACGTCTAATAAATTCTATCCTTAAGGCAAGATTGGATTCCCTCTCGCTAGTTATAATAGACGACAGCAACGCTGGTAATTTTATCCATACTAGAAGTTTCCTTCAGTCGCAGTCAGTACCATTTAAGCAACTTAGCTCCCTTCAAGCAGGAAGAAGCGTTGAAAAAACTCTAGAAAAAATGAATTTGACTCCCAAAGAACGGAAGTTCATAAAAAATTGTACAGGGCTATCCCCTCCGTTTTGTGGTAACGTAGAACAATTGCTTGGAGTGAATAAACTGAAATCGGGGCTGACAAGCAGCGGTCTACGGTTTGCACCTTATTCTCCCGCCAGAAATCTTGCCATTTATTATGCTGTGAGATTTTTCAATCCAGAGATAATTTTCTTCTTGGATGATGACTGTATAATCCTCTACCCAGAAAAACTTGAAAGTCAGCTTCGATTGATGGGAACGAAAATAGACCAAAAAACTATTGTGGCAATTACCGGGCTTTATAAGGATCTCGTAGTATTCGAACAGAAAAAACTTTCCCAACATCAAATCTCAAGGCAACTAGTCAGAACTCTTCGTGGAATGGACGCCTTCCTAAGGAAATCATTTATGGTTGAAACAGAACGATTCAAAATAATGCCCCCCCACATGTTAGGAGGCGCACTTATCCTGAGCAAAGAAGTCTTCCACATTATTCCCTTCGATCCTTATGTTGCAAGAGGTGAAGACCACGCATACGCGCTGGATCTAAAAAGTTTTCTCGGCGAAAACGAAATTGCCATTCGCGACAAACACTTCATAGTCGGCCACCAAAGAGAAATCTCCCAAAACCACACACAAACCAATGTTCTACGAGATATTTTTAGATTTGTCTACTCTCACGCCAAAACTGGACATTCATTTATACCTCTTTTCATCTTCAGATGGCTATTCGCATCTATTGTCCAGTTATTTCTCAACCCTCCAAAATATAAGCAGTCCAAGAACGAACTATGGGCTTTACTATTTCTTGCACCCAGATTTGCCAAAGAGAACGCTTGTAGATTTAGGCGAAATATTACGGCTTGGAAAAGTTTCCTGGATCAGTCAACAATCTAAGTCTCTTGCGATTTCGACATAAATTAGTACGCGCTACATCCCGAATATATTCCTTCGAATTCCGATTTTCCAGTGCATATATACATGCAAATTCACATTTAAATAATTTCTTTTTGGTTTTCCGACCCGCAATATTTAGACTGCTGTTTATGAGAGTTGACCAAAAACGATTCCGTCACAAGTTTCATTAAATAAAGCAAGGATTATTTCGTTGATTGAGCAAAGCTTGAGCGCGCTCGGGCTTTTCACTTCTACTTTTTCCGTGGTTTTGTCCAGTCGAGTTGCATCCATGTATTGTTTGAAGGCTTCCACATCAGAAAGTTCAGGCATAATTATTCCTTTCCAAACATCTCTTACAATGTCCTAATCGAGAACTGTGAAGTTTCAAACTAAATAAGTGCGGGAAGTTTCTAAATGTGGGAGATGCAGAAAAGTTATAGCAGAGCCAAAATGCATGCTAATCAGAATCGTAAAATAAGGTTTAAATAGCTTTGTGCGTTTTGTGGGCTTCTAGGTTTAATGATGAAAAAGTTGACGATAGCTAACGTGAAAATTAGCCAAGTCATGACTGAAGATTTGATTACTGTGTTTATTGGCAGCACGGTAGAGGAAGTCGTGAAAAAGATGGTAGATTATGATGTTGAATGTCTTCCAGTAATAGATGCAGAAGGAGTTTTGCATGGCTTGGTTACTTTTAGGGATATTGTGATGAAAGTTGTCTATCCACTGACAAAGATAAGAGAATCTAAAGTCGAAAAGATTATGTCTAAAAGCTTGGTCACTTGTAATCCTGACCATACTGTGTTTGATGTTGTAAAAATCATGAAGAATAAGCATCTAAGGCGAATTCCAGTTGTAGATGCCAAAAATAAGCTTGTGGGATTAGTCACCGATTTTGACTTGGCGTTGTTTGGATGGGAGTTTAAGTAAGTTTCTCCCGAACAACGTGCTTCGTTAATATTCTCTCATGTTACTGGTGGAAAGGGTGGGTCTTTCGACAACCACTCATAGGTTGACCTAATATCCTCTCCAGTAACATTTCTCATCCACAACATTTTATATCACCTCTCAAAAAAGGCAAAAACACGTTGATAGAAATTAGTTGCAGTAATCTCTTAGCCTTGCCTTTCCTATACTATATATTCTCAGCATGCTTCATAAAGCTTTCTTAAGACTTAAGACATATCTCATTATGATTCAAGACATATGAATAACTTAATACATCGCCCATCTCTATGTTTTCTTCCCAATAGAGTAAGGATAAAAGATGTCGAATGGAAAATGAGAACGGTATCTCGCTCAGGTGTTAACGAGGAGAATCTTCTAATATTTATTCGGGATGAGTGGCTTCCAATCCCTAAATCCATAATTCCACCAGAAAGAAAGAGCTTTCTTTGGGATGCTTTGGAGCTTCAACTCTATGATTCAAGCGGGGATTACAGAGGAAGACTCTTGGATAATCTGCGATTCGCGATCCATCGCACTATACGCGAATGGGGCGATATCGACAGCATTGACCGGGTGGGTGTGTGGCTTTCAGGCGGTGTTGACAGTAGCACGTTGCTTTATTTAACCTGCGAGATGGTTGGCTCAGAGAAAGTTCGTGCTTATTCAGTGGATTTCGGCGACCAAAACGAGGTTGAAAGAGCGAAGTTAATTGCAGATCGGTGTGATGTGAGACTTCTGATAAAAAAGATGACTGTTGATGATAATATTCAGCTTACAGAGGAAGCTGTTTTGAACCAGAGGGGTCCCGCTGACACGACGCATGTTCTCTTCACCTCAAAATTTTGCAGTCGAGACGGTACAAGAAAGGTTTTAAGTGCATTGGGGCTGGATGAAATTCAAGGCGGCTATCCAGCTCATGTAAATGCAGGTGATGAAGAGTTTTTTGATGTTGAAACAAACCTGTTATGGAAGTGTCAAGGTTCTTATGCTTGGGATCAACGAGTACAAAGCAAGAAATATGTAGAAATAAGATTTCCTTTTCTTAGCAGAGAATTGATTGCTTGGTGCAGAGGTTTGCCGAGAACCCATAAATGTACCGATCGAGAAACAAAAGTTAGGCTTAGAAAGGAACTGAAAGCAAGTTATCTGATTCCGGAAAAGATCATAGAAGCTGGAAGAACTGCAGGCACCAAAGGCGGTTTTTGTCCCGTTCTGGAGAAATGGTTCGAAGACGGTCTTGAAGAATGGTGCGGGAAAAATCTACCGCCTAAGGGTCTTTCTTCCCAAACTAGATTTAAGATAAATGATATGATACAAGGATGTTTATGGCGTAAGTGGCGTGCTGCAACAATAAACACTTTTCTAAGGTTACTAGACGAAGGCAAATTTTACTATTTGAAGGGTTAGTCATAATTATTTTTTTTCTATTCTGAGCTTTTTGGACAAAAGTATAGCTGATTTGAAGCGTGAGCTTGAGTATGAGGAGAAAAAGGTGATGGCTTAGTTGGGTGAGAAGAAGGAGGAAAAACGATGGAGAAGGACGTGATTGAAGTTTTTGTTGATGGTTTATGTGAACCTGTGAACCCTCGCGGCGTTGCCACGTTCGGTTTTGTGGTTTACAAAGACGATGCAAAGATTAAATTAGGTTCTGGCGTGGTTGATTCTTCCAACTCAAGTAATAATGCTGCTGAGTATTCTGCTTTGATTCAAGTCTTAAAGTTTCTTGTTGATAACGGATTCACTGAGGAAAGAGTCGTCGTTAAATCTGATAGTCAGCTTTTGGTTTTTCAACTAAACAGTTACTACAGCGTTGAGGCTTACAGAATTATTCCATTATTCCGCCAAGCGTCAGACTTGCTTAAACATTTCCGAAAAATAAAGATGAAATGGATTCCAAGAGAAGAAAATGTAGAAGCTGACGCTTTAAGTAGAAAGGCATATGCTGACTATTGGAAGAAGCATCCTAGACTCTTAAAGAACTATTCAAAGTATTTAGCTACGGAGAAACAGAAAAACTTTATGAAGAAACTGAAAATACAGTTTCCCTTTTACGTCTCGAAAAGAGAAGCATCAAGGCTAATTGGCAAAAAACTGGAGGAGTTAAAAAGGAGGTGAAGCCTTCTCGGCTCTAGCATCTAAGATTTTCTGGAGGCCTTGTAACAAAGCCATCAGACAGCAAGTTGAAGGCAGAGGCATAACATTCTTGGGAGAAATGCCCTTCGACACTGAACTTGAAGAAGCGATAGGAAACGTAAACAAACTTTCGGAAACGGTGTTTGGCAAAAAATAGGAGAAATCGTTGCGAAAAACATGAAACCGTGAAGCCATACCTTTTAAGCTTATCCTAAGGCAAGGGTTTGACAGCTAGGTGATTATTGTTCGCCGCGTGCGATTAATGCATTTATTGTTCTGAAGATGATCCACAACATCCACAAGAATACTAGTATGAATACTAAACCAGCTAGCGAGGGGTGTAACGCTCGAAGTAACGGCCAGTACAGCGCATATGCAATAATAGTCACAACGACGTATAGTATGCAGTTGATTCCGACTTTCGATTGTTGCAATGAAAACATCGGTTTTTGCCGACTTTTTCCATAGTGACATGCGAGAAAGCTTGATGCTGCATCCAGTAAGCGCCTAAGACCTCCAACTGCCCCGAAAAGAAAGAACGAAAATCCTATGAGAACGATTAAACTGCAGATGAGCGGGGCCCGTGTGGGATCTATTCTATGTGCGGCTGGCAGA
>DAOVFL010000045.1 GCA_030672945.1 Candidatus Bathyarchaeota archaeon
TTCACGTGAGGTTCTTTGACAACTTTGACAAAGCTTATCAAGTCACCAGCTTTTATCTCCATTCCTCTTTTTTGGAGGATTCTAGCGGCTTTAACATGTTGAGGTGTAGTTTTTGTATAGCGTTCTGGTGCTTCGCCTAAAACCATGTTGAATGCCAAGTCATTCAAGCTTTCCCATTCACGTCGCTTCAACCGAAAATAGCAGTTTCGTACGATTTCGCGTATATCCTTCTTAACTTTTTGGAAGTCTGCTGGTGTTTTGACTTGAGCCAAATCTTCTTTCATTGAATTGAAGGCTTTTTTGATGAACAATGGAATGTGCCTTTTCTTACCTGTTAAGCCTTTAACATCAACACTTCCATCTTCCAGAACTCCGAGGTAATTCTTCTTTCGTGAACTGAAAACTGCGTATCTGTAAACCTTATCCACATCCAACCCCATCTTCAATTCTTGCTCAGCCCATTGTGCAAGCTCTTCAATTTGTTCTTGTGATGGGTTTTTTAGGAAAACGCTGTCAGTATCACCGTATAGTACTTGGATATTGAGATTCTTTGTTTTGTTAATTATTTGGGTTATCGAGTGTCTTCCAATAGCTGCTGTTGCTTCCGCCACTGGTGGGCAGTAAAGGTCGAAGGATTCGGCTCCGAAAACTCCGTAACTTGCGTTCAAAATGACTTTAAGAGCTCCTTGAATAATCTTATACCAGCTTCTCAACTCTGTTGGCAAAGTTTCATCTTTCGATCTTGGTTTATACCATTGCACTCGCAAGTCTCTAAGCGAACCGATTAATAGACTTTCTAGTGCTCGTTTTTTCCGGCAAACCCAATGAGGTGTTTCTGGAATACTGTTATTGCGGCATTCTGGGTGCGGACAACGTATAGATTGATAACCAAGGTTCCAAACTTTTATTATTGATGGATACAGACTTGGGAAGTCCATGACTGCAACGTTGAAGTGGACGCCTGGAACGGGTTCAACAACTGTTGCACCTTTATATTTTTTGTTTTTAATTATTGCCTTCGTTGTCGTTTTACCCTTTATGGCTAGGATGTCTGCTGCGTTTGGAATGAGCATGTTTCTTCTACGGTGTTCGCGGTGCATAAAATTCCTTATCCATCGTGAGACACCTTGGCGGCTTACATCCTCCATTGGCATACTACTGATTCTAGATAAAACTAGAATGAGTTTCATGACTAAATCATCTTCGAAGCTTGTAAGTTTAAAAGTGATTTCAGCATCTCTGAGACAGTATTTGGCGAGTTCTGTGTAAGTTAATTCACCAATGTTCTTTTCCCACTTGATTTTTTCTAATTGGATTAGTGCTTTGCCAATACTGTTAAGTGTTTTATCTTTGTAGCGGTTGTTAAAGGCGTAAATTTGAATTGAACGGTTGAAGAAAAATCTGTACAAGTCAATATGTACACCGTACTTCAGTAAACAGACACGTCTACCCACATTTATTGGGATTTCATCTCTTCTAAAACCGAAGTTTTGTGCTCTGTGGGCTAAATAATGTAGGTCAAAATTATCACCATTGAAAGTTATAACAAAGGGATAACTCCATAAAGCATCAAAAACCGCCCTTATGAGCTTTTCTTCAGCATCGAAATACTCAAGGGTTACATCCGCTGGAAGCTTTTCAGCTCCCTCTCGTACACCTCGTCTCTTTAAGATTAAAACTCTCTTTTGTCCGTTGAAGTCATAAAGTGAAACGCAGACGACGGGATAAGCAGCTTCACGAGGATCAGGCATCCTTGTTGGAATAGATGAGTAAACTTCTATGTCTAATGCTATGCGGCGGAATTTCGGGGCTGGATACTCCAAAAGTCTAGTCCACTGGTCAATGTATTGTAGCTCTTCAGATGTTTCATCTTTGAAAGTTTCATGTATATGTTGAACCATCTTTTCAGTTTTTTCTAAAGATTTTAGAACAAGATTGCTGTTTTTTACTTCATAAATCATTCCAGGCCATAGATTTTTATCGTAAATGTAGGATTGGTAATACTTTATCTTGGATTCCCAAACCTTGATTTCCTCTGGGGAAATTGGAGTTTCTGATATTTTTGGGAAGTCTTCTGGAATTATATCCCTTATGCATCCTGTTGGACGGCCGCCGATGGCCAATGGATCTTTCGATATGATTTTTGTGACTTTTATATTCTTATCCAGTAATGGATCAAACTTTTCTACTATTTCGAAGTGGTGGAAACTTGGATGATTGACTAAGCGGTTGATTTTTTCAAGTTCGTATGGTGAAAGGTTGGTTAAGCAGTATGGTTTATGTTCTGTGTTGTCATACCAGAAATAGATTTGAGCTGATGTGGGTTCATAGAGTTTGATTATTGCTTTTCTAGTTTTCCCATCGTAGGTGGCTGAAACAAAGTATGAAGGAGGTAAGTTTTCAGGGGTCACTGGCGGAAAAGCGTGTTGATTCTTTTTTTTGGCTATAGATTGCTTGAAGGATGGAACTTTCGCTTCGATTTTTTCTGAAGGTTTAGCTTTTGCATTAGAGAATTCGATTAAGCGATGTTGTTTCATTTTGGTCCTTAACCTTGGCTTAATTTATGAGCAGGATAGCCTAAAATCTTTGCTTGTATATGATGTCAACTTTTCTGTTGTGTACGAATTTTTTTGGTTGTGTCCTCGTTGATGTTCTTAATGGGTTCTCTAATTGTTAACAGACCTATGTCTCCCATCCAGTGTTTTCCAACCGCTATCCTTTTTTTGTTTTTACTTCATGTTTTCCATATATAGTTATGTACGGAATCTTTTGAACTTGCTTCGCGCGCAACTCTATTGTCCTAGTTGGCAGTCACTTTTCGATAAATACTAAGATCGCCGTTTTTTCCAAGTCTTAACTGTCTCTCTCCCTTGAATGCGGATATTCTTGCATTCTGAATTTGAACGGTATCTCCTACGGATATAGAATTTATTTGCTCGTTCCACAAGCACAACTTGATTTTTCCAGTTTCGTCCGATACTAATGCGTTAGCCACGCTAGCACAGTTTCCAAACCTTGTAACAACAAACGTAGGTTCTGCAATTTCAACAACCTCAGCTTTCAAACTGACACGTTTCATCCCGATTCGTAACTCTCTGATCTGCAGCACATGCGGACCTCTATCCTTTTTAATGAGACGTCTCCAGAACACACTGGCTTTTCTAGCATCTTTGATCGGATTATCTCGCATCAATAGAAATCCCTTCGATATCGGGAACTGTGCTACAACCTTTGACCCTTTTGTTATCAGAAAGACAGCGCTTTCTTTTTGCTTGCATCGACATTCGATCGAAAGATCCCCGCATGCAGATCTGCGGTTTTCACCAGCTGAAACCAACGCTTGGAAAAACATGTCTGGGTCAACTTCATATTTTGCAGAAAGAAACGCGAGATAATCGCCGATTGTTGCTTTGTTTCGCATTGTTTTTCTACCTTTTTCTTAATACTGCTTCCATTACCCAAGCCATTTTTAACATGTTTTCTTTTTTCTCCCGGAGATATTCTGCCCTTTCTACGGATACTTATCTGTCCTGCAGGCAGTCTACTTCACGAACTTCGTTGGGTGTCTTTTGAATCTCTTCTTGCAGGTTAGGCTGCAAAAATGATAGGTCTCGCCACCGTAGGTGATTTTGAACTTGGCTGTCTTAGCGTCCAGAACGGCGCCACAAACGGGATCTCTAGGCATTATTTTTAATCTCATGAGAGAGTGTGCATACTGCTTATTATCTCTGTTGATAAAAAAAGAAAAGGGTGCGTAAAACGGATCGAAGATTTTAGCTAATAAGCTTAATATCTTCTCGGGGGTCTTCTTTTAGCATAGCATTCTCGGCAGTATACGGGTCTGCTTCCGTCAGGTTTGAAAGGAACTTCACATTCTTTGCCACAATCGGCGCATACGGCCTTATGCATTTCTCTGTTTTCTCTATACGACAATCAAATTACACCTCCATTTAATAGTTAACGAAAAACTAGCATTCTAAGGGAATTCTAATTCTCGCGTGTCTAATCAGTTGACATATTGATCTATTTAAGCTTGCCTGTGTGCACGAGTTTTCCTTCTGCATCTCTGCTCCCTTCAGTCTCTGCATGAGCGTTTTACCAGAATCCACTTTTGCGTGCGCGAAATTATATCCGCCTTTGTGAGATTGAAGGAACATGATGTACCAACAATAGAATCCCCTCAAGATTTCATGTATTCCTAGTGAATGCAAGCAACACAAAAGATTGAAATAGGAAAAATCAAACACTTCACGACTGGACCCGAGCTCTCTTGAGATGTTGACTCACTGTAAGGCGCGTGCGACGCGTTTCACTTCGCTACTGCCAAAGAAGGTGAGGGCGCTGTAAATCTTATACAGGTGGGACTTCAATATGTCTGCCACCACGAAGGAGTAATGCTGTTCAGAAAATATGAGTGAAGACATAATTAATGGGAAAAATGCTTAATTAATAGCTTTGACGTATTGCTGTGCTGATGGAAGGATGAAAAGTGAGTGAAGAAATTTCAAAGCTTCCACCTCAAATCCAAGAGCGTTTACTGAGACTTCAACAGTTACAACAAACTCTTCAAACAGTCCTAGCGCAAAAACAGCAAGTAGAACTTGAACTAACAGAGATTGAACAATCCCTAAACGAATTACAGAAAATAACAGATGACACAATCATATACAAGTCAATAGGTTCACTGCTAGTAAAAGCCCAAAAAACAAAGGTAACTGCTGACCTGAAGGAACGAAAGGAACTGCTGAACATGCGAACCACAGTTATTGGAAAACAAGAAGAACGATTACGAGGACAATTAAAGAACTTACAGGCAAAACTCCAAAAAGACCTAAGCCCTATCTCGCCCTCCTAGCCGCAAAACCTTTGGTGGAAAATTGTGGAAGAGCTTGGCTTACCAGAGCTAAACAGCAGACAAATTGAAGAACTCTGCTTAATTGTGGAGAAAGTCGCTAGAGAACATGTCCTATCAAGTGTTTCTCCAAAAAGAGTAGATGAGCTAAACATAAGTGTGGAAACGGAAGGAACAAAACCTGTCAGACTCACGGTTGATGTTAACATCTCTTTATCACCATTGATGAAAAGGTTTAACGTGCAAAAACTTGTTGATGAAGCAGTAAAGGAAGCATTCATCTCAGCCGAAAATTACTTAAAGGAACTAACATGTTGTTCCAAGAAATAATCAAAATCTTAGACAGGGAAGATGCTAAACTTGCTTTTTTATTATGTCACCATAACGCTGACCCTGACACCATTTGTTCAGCCTACGCCTTCAAGAGTCTATTAAAGCATTTCAACCCTAATCTTGAAGTTAAGATCGGAGCAGCAAATGGGATAAGCCGACTTTCAAGAAACCTCCTTAAACATTTACCTATAGAATTGGAAATGCAACCTGACATAGAGAAATCTGACGTTATAATGCTGTTAGACACCAACACAATTCAACAATTAAATAACTTGGCTGAAAAACTGAGAAACTCAGAAGCACCCATCATAGTTATCGACCATCATGCACCCCACCCACAAACAGAACAGATAGCAGAACTATGTATAACAGATGAAGAAGTATCTTCAACATGCGAAATTGTCTACAACTTCTTTAAACAGACCAGCGTAAAACTTGGCAAAGATGAGGCAAAAGCACTGTTCCTCGGCATAGTCTTTGACACACGCCATTTCATAATAGCCAACTCATCCACATTGAAGGTAGCTGCAGAGCTAACGGATGCTGGCGTAAACGCCAAAGAAACATTGCCTCTACTTTCCCTACCAATGGACATTTCTGAACGCGTCGCAAGACTGAAAGCGTCTGGAAGAGCCAAACTCATCAGGATCAATGAATGGATAATCGCGTTTTCCCATGTAAGTGCCTACCAAGCCTCAGCAGCGAGAGCAATAATCGAATTAGGCGCCCACGTTACAGCCGTAGCTGGACAGAAAAATGAAAATCTGGGAATCAGTTTACGTTCAACCCGCGAATTCTACAAGAAGACAAACATCCACCTTGGCAGAGACATAGCTAGACCTCTAGGAGAATATCTTCACGGTATGGGCGGTGGACATTCTACAGCCGCCGGAGTCAACGGAACAGGAAATATTAAAAACGGGCTTAAGCGTTGTTCATGGCTTTTGAAAAAAAAATTAACTGATAGTTAAGTAGCTACTCTTAAATGAGAAAACCAACTCGGTTAGAGATAGGCAGGCACTAACAGCATGTCAGTAATAGAAACAAGGAACCTCACATATACTTATCCCAGTCAAACAGATCCCTCAATTAAAGATGTTTCAATAAGAATCGAGAAAGGTGAATTCGTTCTAATCACAGGTCCAAGCGGATGCGGAAAAACAACCCTTTGTCGATGTTTTAACGGGTTAATTCCTCACTTCTACCAAGGTGAACTGAAAGGGGAAATAACAGTTTGCGAATACAAAGTTGCTGAACAACCAATTCATGAACTAGCAAAACATGTAGGACTTGTTTT
This sequence comes from Candidatus Bathyarchaeota archaeon, assembly GCA_030672945.1. Classification (GTDB taxonomy): domain Archaea; phylum Thermoproteota; class Bathyarchaeia; order Bathyarchaeales; family Bathycorpusculaceae; genus SOJA01. The sequence goes on from DAOVFL010000045.1 coordinate 6,483, forward strand.
CCAAAACCCGGAAAACCAGCTTTTCGCCTTATCCGTAGAAAAGGATGTAGCCTTCGGACTTGAGAACCTTGGAGTCCCAAGAGAGAAAATGCGCAAGAACGTGGACTGGGCACTTAACCTTACGGGTATAAATGACCTGAGAGAAAGGGCGCCACATGAAATTTCAGGCGGACAACAACAACGTGTGGCAATCGCATCTGTTTTAGCTATGCAACCAGAGGTAATAGTTCTGGATGAGCCGACGTCCTTCCTTGATCCGCTGGGTGCAAAGAAAATATTTGAAGTCATCTATGATTTGAACAGAAAACTTGGAATCACAATAATCCTCGTTGAGCATAGACTTGACTTAACTGCAAGATACTCAGATCACATTATCATAATGAAGGAAGGAACGATCGTTCTAGACGGAGAGCCACGTAAAATTTTAAACTCTAAAGAAGCACGTCTAATCGGCGTAGGTATTCCAAAACCGACACGTCTCTACCAGCTACTCCAGAAAGAAGGAGTAAACATCAGCAACACAATCCCGTTGAGTTCGAATGAAATGGCAACAATGTTAAGGGAGGCTCTCAAAAGGTAATGATTGAAGTCAAAAATGTCGATTTTACGTATCCTAATGGTGTAGAAGCGCTAAGCGGTGTGTCCTTAACAATTAACGATGGCGAGTTTGTAGATATAATGGGAGAAAACGGCGCTGGAAAAACAACTCTAGTTAAACATTTCAATGGACTACTTAAACCGACCAAGGGAAGTGTACTTGTTGATGGAGTCGGCACAACAGAAATCAGTGTCGCAACCTTAGCTAGAATTGTTGGTTTTGTCTTC
>DAOVFL010000015.1 GCA_030672945.1 Candidatus Bathyarchaeota archaeon
AAAAGTTTTAGCTTTGCCGAAAACTTCAGAAACAACATCTTCCAAACCTGCATGCGTCTTGGTTGGAACAGCTATTCTCAACTTTTTCATATTACTCAACTCTTAACTAATACTTTTTTTAGGAATCTAAGATTTTAATAAAGGAGAGGGTTATGTTGAAGAGCATTAGTGCGGAGGTTTTCCATAGTTGTGTAATCATGATGGCTTCATACTTCTTCAGTAACCTCTATTGTCTGTTCGCAGTTGTGGTATTAATTCATTTGTGACCTCGATATTTTACGGTCCCGCTGGTTGCTCTTTTCCCTGCTCAAGTTTTGCTTTCAACTCTTTGATTCTTGCTTCAATTTTGTTCATTTCTTGTCCGAGGTCTGCTTTTTCTGCTTCTAACTCCCTTTTGTATTCTTCTATTGCTGTTAATTCCTCTCGTGGAGACTGCGGTGCTGCTGGCGGATACATTGGCGGTGGATAAGCGTATTGCTGTGGTGCATATGCGTATGGATATTGCGTCGGGTAACCCGACCCTCCTCTGCCCCATCCTCTACCGAATCCTCGACCAAAACCTCTGCCGTAGCCTCTGCCCCATCCTCTACCGAATCCTCTGCCATATCCGGGTATTGGATTCATGAATCCAGGTACAGGATAACCTGCACAGTAGCCTGCTGCTCTTCCAGTCATAGGTCCTAAACTCCTAGGTCCTGTTCTATCTCCTCTTGGCATTTTTTTGTTTCACCTCTATTTTCGTGCTTATGCACGTTTTACAATTATGGGAGTATGCACAGAAATATATAAAAGTTGCGCTAGGATATACATAAATAGTATAAGGGAAAGTCGATGTGGCGACAAGGACGCAGACGAAGACGCGGCAGAAGAGGAAGATTTCCGAAACCAGTTAATCTTGGAATGACTCCGCCAATAACAGATTTTATTCCTAATCCATTAAGAAGCTCAGCATCCATATTCATAGACATAGCAGAACTGGAAGCTTTCAGACTGGTAGACCTAGAAGGATTGTCACAAGAAGAAGCTGGAAAAAAGATGGGAATCTCCAGGGGAACTGTATGGAGGCTAGTACAAAGTGTAAGAAGAAAAACAGCTCAAGCACTTACTGAAGGAAAACCCCTTCAAATAATCTCAGAAACAAGAAAATAATAAACAAAGATTCCTATGCCATTTTTCCAGCAAAATGTCCATGTATTTCTGTATAAAGTTCAAACATATATATACTGTGACAGCTTGAATCAAAAGACTCAAAGAGACTTGATTAGGGATCTTTCATGAAACAGAAAATTACTATTAATGATTCATATGTTCCATCGTACGTAAGTTACAATAGCCCCAGTTTTCCAATTTTTCTGTCACAACATGCTTTCCATTTTCCTGACGAAACACCGGATTGCTACTTTTACCTTTCATAGTTGGTCCATTCTACTTTTCTCTGTTCCACTTTTTTGGCTTTCTTTACGTCCGGCTTACGCATAATAAACAGATACTTGAAACCCCGTAAGAAAAAGTTGAATCGTCTTGCTCGGTTGTACCACAAACCGGTATGAGATGCTTGACCTCTTCTCACTATGCAGATGATCTCAACTGTTTCAAAATACTTGGCCAATCTTTGATAAAGTTCGAATCCCACTGGCGTGAATTGCTTCTTTACCCACTGGTCACCTATTAGCCATCCGAGCACTTTTCCTTTCTTCAATACTCGATGGCATTCAGCAATAACTTTCTCAAGTTCATCATAGAACGCTACAGTTTCACTTGAGATCTTACCTATGCAGTCCGGATGATCGCTATATTTTATATTATCTCCATATGGAGAATCAACAAATACCAAATCTGCATGTTCCGTTGGAAGAGGAATTTTCCGCGAATCGTTTTGAATAATATCAGGTCTAGCTGGGGCAATATCGTATCCAATTACTCTACGTCCTTCTTCTTTGCAAACATCTATTGTTGTGCCACTACCACACATTGGGTCAACTACTAGATCTCCAGGATCTGTATATCTCCACACAAGGTTCCAAATCAGTAAAGCAGGCGTTACACCTGGGTATTTATTATTGCCTTTAGGCGAGCTACCGTAACTTTGCCTAGGAAAATCCCAAAGAGTCGTAGCTTCCAGCAAAGGTAATTCCTTTGCTGGTTCAGTCTTAACTTGCTTTACTTCACCTAATAACCCCCATGAACGAGTTTCATTTGAAATTTCGAGTTTCACTCCTTGCGCTTCCAATAAGACCTTAAACCATTTATCCATTCCCAAATTCTTTGGACGATAGATCTCAAGAAGTTTAATAGTAGCTCTTCTATTCATAGGAGAATACCTTTTTATACTCAAAGTCTTCAGCAATTTTTTTGCGTTCTTTATTGGTATGATTTTACTAATAGGTTCCACTCTCACCTGATATGGATATCTGCCACCCCATGCTTCTGGCTCTATATTCATCTTTGCAGAGGAGATTGCCCTAAACACACCATACAATATGTCAGAATCGAGGTTGAGAAGGAACAAGGAATCCCCCTGTTTCACTCTCATTGCAGCTGGTGCATAGGTTCTGTTTGTTCCGAATAATAGTCTTGTGAAACATTCATTTTGTGATTTATCGGTGCATGCGAAAACCTGTCCTTGTTTTATAGATTTCCTGGATAGCTTAAGCACTAATAAACACCATCTCCAATGAAAGTGAGATCGTTTATTTAAAATACACTTCGAACTTTATGTTATGCTGTAACGCGAGAAATGTAAAATGTGCGCTCAGAATGTTTTTCCAGTATGACAAGCGCACGCGCGAGTTTGCTGAAGAAAAACAGAAAGACTATTGTTCGCTCTATGTTGCATCATTCAACAAACTCGCACATCGATTCTATGAGAAAATGGGATTCTTGGAAATAAACATGAAAAACAGTATACTATGCAAGATATTTCTTGGAGTACGAACTTGGATTTTTTATGAGACAGCAACTTTGCGCTGTAGAGAACCTTTGAAAACCCCGTAGAAATAAGCATTAGCGAACATTTGGTGCGGGAGGTGGGGTTTGAACCCACGCAGCCCTATGGCAGCAGGTCCTAAGCCTGCCTCCTTTGACCTGACTCGGACACCCCCGCAGATATGGACACTTACGATGTTTCAGTTACAGCTCCTTATTTATTTTAATTTCTTGTTTAAAAAATCTTAAAGCATAAAAATCTATTTTACTAATACTCACACTTATGGGCATGTTCATCTCAAATATTACAAAGAGGGAATACCTTTTCCTGGCAATAATGACCGTGATAGGTTTCACTTTTTATCTTCACATCTTGACTAGACATCCTCTGATTTACGGTATAGATGGACCGTATTACCTTATTCAAGTAAGAAGTTTGTTGGAGCATGGCTTTCTGAAGTACAGTGATCCTCCACTGGCCTTCGGCGTATTCAGCTTATTTACCATGATATGCATGGGGGATTTAACTCTTGGAATTAGGATTGGACTTGCTCTTTTCTCATCCCTCTGCATAGTTCCACTCTTTTTTTGGGTAAAAAAAGTTACAGACTCAGCAATCTCCGGATATACAGCTTCAACTGTGTGTCTTTTCTCCGCTCCGCATATAAGGCTCATGAACGATCTTTTAAAAAACGCGTTAGGAGCATTCTTTCTACTCAGCTTCATCTACTATCTTCACTGTTTAACAACCGATGATAGAAAACGGAATCTAGTTTTTACAGCTCTTTTCCTTCTTTTAACTGGAGCGACTCACATCTTGGATTTTGGCGTAGCTCTCCTCTTCCTAATACTCTATCCCATACTCGTCTTTTTCACAAAAACAGAATGGAAAACTTTCGTTAAAAACGCCTGCATTCTGTTACTGACGGTTCTAGTTTCTGCGGTTGGAGCCTTCATAATATTTCCAAATCTGTTCACTGACTTTTACAAGGGTTTAGCTTTTCTTCAAGATATCTTCTTAGAGACTGGTGAGTCCCAGCCATTAGGTTTTTTATTTGATCCGAAAGGTGGAAGTTTCATCTTACCCGTCCTTCTCGCCGGAGTTCTCATTTCATTTTATGAATGGAGAGCATGTAACAGAAAGGCGGTGCCAGCGATTACCAGCGTAACAGTGGTCGGCATTTTACTGTCGCTTCCTTTCATTCCTCGTGAGTGGCTTTGGCGTTTCCTTCTGATGGAATTTATTCCAATATCTTTCATTATAGGCATTAGCTTCTCTAAAATCAAAGAGAAATCAACCTTGACTGTTTTTCTACTTCTGTGCTTATTTCCAGTTGTTTTGCAAGGTGTCGCTGTTTCGAAAACCATGCAACCAACAATCCAAGATGTGGAGTATCACGAGTTAGAAATCATCGGTAACTTCCTTAAACCAAGTTCTGTTGTAATTGTGAATTTTAGCTATGGATACTGGGTTGAGTATGTTACAGGACAAGACATTGCAAAGAAACCTTCCATTGAACTCTGGCAGAACTACGCACATATTTTTCTTCTACTACGCAAGCCCTTACTACCCAAACCGCCACAAAACTCGATAAAAACTGCTGAAACACCAAACTTCGTGTTGTACCAGTTACCACCTTCCCCATAGATACACTCAAGATTTTTAAAGTTTAAAATTGTCCTTAACCCCTTAATGATAAAAATGTGCCTCGGTGGCCTAGCCTGGTTGGGCATCGCCTTGGTAAGGCGGCGGTCGCGGGTTCAAATCCCGCCCGAGGCTTCAAAAAGTGTTAGCCGTAGATTTTGGGTAATTTATATATCCATAAAGGCTAAATGAAGATAGAGAGGGAACCATTTTGCCCTTAGACTTGCTCCTAATCTTCGCATTGATCGTGTTAGGGGTGGTTCTCGCATGGTTAATAATTGTTTACTCCATGAGAAAGCGTGGGAAAAAGGAAAATAAGGTTTCGCATGAAGAAAAAATAAGAATGGAATCTAAATCATTGCCTTTCAGGATTGAAAGAAGTATTTCTCGAGATGACGCAGTGCGAGCTAGGAATGAGCTTAGAGTCCTAGATTTGGAGAGGGAGGTCTTGAGCGGTGCTATAAGGCGGCTCTATGAAGCTCATGCAGAAGGTAAGATAACTGAGGAGGAAAGGGAAAAGATCGGTCAAACATACAAGTCTCGAATTAGGACTGTTAAGGAAGCTATTTCAAAAGATGAATCTCTAGTCGCTTTACATGAACTTGAAGTAATGCAAGAAGACTTGATGAAGCTCTTCAGTGAACGTTTCGATGATCTAAACCTTAAAATCGATGAGCTGCGCTTAAAAGTTGATGTAGAACCAATAAGAGAAATAACCATACCTGCCGTGAAAAAACCACCTGTACTGTCTACTGAAAAAACCACTAAAAAAGCAAGAAGAAATAAAAAATCAGCAGCCAAACCCAGCCCAAGAACAGAAGCAGAAAAAAGGATAGAAAGAATCCGAGAAGAAGTAGAAAAAGTTCTGGAAAAACTGGGACAGATGGAAATTGAAGCTTAAGGAAGAATGGATAGAAAAAGCGAAAAGGAATGCAGCTCTAGAAGCAGTTAAACAAGTCAAAGACAGTTTTGTGATAGGCTTGGGCAGTGGAAGTACAGCCGCCTATGCAATTAAAGAAATCGGAAATAGAATTGAACGTGAAGAAATACACATTTTAACCGTTCCAACTTCGTATCAAGCTTTCACCTTAGCTGTCAAACACGGAATTCCAATAACAACATTGGAAGAACATTCGACACTGAATTTAACAATAGATGGAGCAGACCAGATAGATGGCGAACTGAATCTAATAAAAGGGATGGGCGGCGCCCTCGCACGAGAAAAAATTGTTGCTTCAGCATCAAGAAGACTCCTCATCGTTGCAGATGGAAGAAAACAAGTCGAATTTTTAGGGAAAAACAACCATCCGGTGCCAATAGAGGTCTTACCTTTTGCTGCTCCAATCGTAACGCGTAGGTTAAAGAAAATGGGAGGAAAACCTGTTCTGAGAGAAAGTAATAAAAAAGTTGGTCCAGTCATAACGGATAATGGTAACGTCATTATGGACGTGAATTTCGGGCTCATACACAAACCTGCAGAACTAGAGCTTGAATTAACGGGTCTTCCAGGCGTTGTTGAAGCAGGGCTTTTCATTGAAATGGCTGACATTGTTTACATTGGAAAGAATTCAGTAGTAGAAAAGATTGAAAGAAAAAATGTTGGAACCAACAGCCTTGAAAGCTTTTGAATAACGCAAAACTTATGTAATTTTTGTGACATTGAATTCATGATGATTCTTGATGGATGAAGACAGAATAAAGGAAGTTGCCAGGGACAAATTACCTTGGTTCTACAGGCAAATTCTAAAGGTTCCTAAATTCAGATTTCTTGAAAGTTACGGAGGGATTTTCTGGTGTATAGTTATACCCGTCTCTCTTTGCTTCTATTCTTACTTGAACATATTTTTGCTTGTGTTAATTCCTTTTCCAATAAATATCGTTTTGGTGGCAATAATTCCAACTGTGGTTCTTATAATATTCATTAGAGTCGGCCTCGACAGGGTTCTCAGAAGGTTAACACATGGACAATCCGGTTTTGAATGGAATGTTGAAAAAACAATGAAAGAATATCTTAACTTGCTGAAAAAGAAAGAAGAGAAAAACAAGCAATAACGTGAAAATCCCAACCAAGATCTCTATACTTTCTATTTACTATGGAAAATATCTAGAAATCGATAGACTTAATTCAAACTTTCTTTAACAGAATACCGTAAACAAGAGCCGGGGTAGCCTAGCCTGGTTTGGGCGCCAGACTCATAATCTGGAGATCTTTTGGGGGCCTTGCCCATTGACCAGAAGTCGCGGGTTCGAAGCCCGCCCCCGGCACTGATTTACATTATATAGCGTAATTGACGCATTTTACATAAAAGGTTCAATCAAACACTTTTAGTCAACACGAATGAAGCATCTTATCATCTTAAGATGTGAGCGTACCTATTCTTTCGGAAGAAAAACAATAAGTGTCTTGCTTCTCGTAGATATTTCTAGCTGTTCTCCAAAGCTTTTTTTCACGTAAGAGCTTTTTATCATGACTTTGTCGCCTATCTTCAAGTTGTTCGCAGTTTCAGCGTGTTTTCGCCATGCTGAAACCCATATTTTTCCAGTTTCATCTTCTAATTCAAAAGAGGCGAGTCTTACATACTCACCTTTATGCGTCTTCACATTTCTAACAATCGGTTTAGTAACAACAACTCCTTTAACATTGACGCATTTCAAGCCTTCCTTTAAATCAGCTATTTTCAGAAACTCTTCTGTCGGTGTAATGGTTTCGATATAGGTTCCGGAGTTAACGTGAATTTCTAAACCTTCACTCATTGCTTTTTTCACTTTCGCGTTTACTAGTCGCAGTTCGCCGCCTTTCTTCAGCTTTTCTTCGAGTTCATCCACTTTTTCGTTCCAGACAACAACTGATGTTTCTCCTGTTTCATCCATTAATATGAATCGTATTACTTTTCCAGAGCTTGAATCTCGCCTTTTGAACGTAGAGACTGGGAACAGCCTTTTTATGGTGCCTACTATGTTCACATTTTTGTTTTTATGAGTCTTCGTGATATCTCCGATTTTCGTAGTATACTTGCTGATTGTAGGGTAATTCTTTGCTTCTACATCCTTTGGTTCAATTTCGATTTCACTCTTGTCTTTGAGGTGTAACTCAACTCTTCCGCTGTAGTCTTCTTTCGTGTATCCATGAGAAAGACGGATTATCTGTCCAACCCTCACCTTACCAGCTTCTATGAAGTCCGTCTTATCATTCCATAAGACAACCCGTAGAATGTTGTATTTATCAGCAACAAGCAGACTTGCCACTTTCCCACTTTTGTTACCTTTGAAAACCTTTGGGGGGAAGACCGCGACAACCCGCCCAACAACAGTGACATCATTTAAGCCCGGAACCAAATCTTGTATTGAAAGTGTAGGCGTACAAGTTTCTTTTAATGTTTCCATACCCAGCTCAGCTGCAATCATCCGTAAAAGAACGTCATCTGCAATGAAACTGGCTGTTCTCCTTTTCACCCTATCTAACCTTTCCAAGATTTCTTCCCTTGAAATTTCTGGATGAATCGAAAGTATCTCCCCAATTATTTTTTCAATAGTCATTTCAGCTCGGATACCGCTGAAGGATGACGACTAAGGATGCTATAAAGTTTATTAAAAGCTGTCAGCGACTTTAAATGTGTAAAGAAGGCGCTTGAATGGCCTTGGATGTAGACGCTTTATGATTTAGGCATCTCCTTAATATCCGCTGGGATAATCGTTACGGTACTTGCAGTTATCTTACTATTTTTATCAAGTATCCGAGCAAACGGAAAGGGAAGGTCAAGGGTGGCGGAGCAATAATAATCGGACCCTTTCCAATAATCTTCGGAACGGACGATGAATCAGTCAAAACTATTTTATTACTTTCACTAGTGTTCACGATACTTCTCATAGTAGTAATGGTGATGTTTCATATAATGTCAAATAAGTAGAGGGAATCAAAAATGATCTATAAAAAATTTTTAAAATGTGTGAATGATGAACCAACTATCCGGAAATTCTTTATATTATTTATCATTGGGTTTTCCATAATTTTTATGGGCGTTATAATATTGATGGTTGCAGCGATGCTTTGTGATGACTCAGTAAATCTTGGTGCGTTAATATTTATTGGGCCTTTTCCCATAGTCGTGGGTGCTGGGCCTAAAGCGTCTTTAATGATTTTGTTTTCCATAATTCTTGCCGTTTTGAGCATTATAATGTTCCTGCTATTACGTAGAGAAATAAAGAAGGCGAGTCTCTAGTTATTAGCTTGTTGTCTCCTCTTTACCATAGAGCATGTGTAAGAATATTAAAACTAACGCGATGAATGTTGCTGTCATGAGGACGTACTTGATTATCTCGAAGTATGCTCCTATGTTCATTGAGTATTGTCTCCTTCATTCTTATTTCAGAGTTTTCATATTTAAGGAGTAGGTTTTTTCCACTCGTTCATTAGAGAGTCGTAAAGTTCGTCACGTTCCTCTATGGAATCATACCATTTTAAAACATTTGCTATTTTCTGCGCGATAAGATGATAACACAAGTGAACCTCTTTATCTAAGACTCGAAAGTAAAAGTCATCACATGAACAGAATTCGGCTTCAGGCATTAACAGGTAATCCCGTTCTTTTCCAACAACAATCCAGACAACTTTACTGCTCGGTTTGAAAACATACTTTTTTACCCGGCCTTCTTTTAATGCTTGGAAGGCGTTTATGAATCTTTGACCGAAGGTTTCGTAAAGCTCTGTTAAGTTTTTACCTGTTATCTTATCTTTCTTTTTCGCTTCTTTACATATGGTGTTTAACGTGTTCATTTCGGAGTCTTTATCCATGTACGTTCAGACTCTTCAGTATAGTTAACTGGAAACAGTAGGTATTAATCTACGCTTATCGGTTCGCCTTCCGGTTTCCTTGATTCTCTGATTTTTGGCAATGTGACTTCTAAAACGCCATTTTTATATTGTGTTTTGGCCTCTTTCGCGTTCACCTTTACTGGTAACGTTACCTTCTTGTAGTATCTGCGTTGTTGATTGCCAACTGATATGGTTAATGTGCTCTCTGTCCCACGTAGTTTTATATCGTTTTTCTCAACACCTGGCAATTCTGTCACAACGTGAACCTCTCCATCTGTTTCAATAACATCTACAAGAGGCTCCCTCTCTTCCTTCACTTGAGGCCCAAAACGGCCTGGCTTAACGTTGCCGAACTCACGAATTTCGGGTTTTCCATCAGGGTCTATTTTTACGCTGTAACCATATACAAAGGGCCCCAATTCACGTATTGTTGTACCATCTGGACGTTTACGTTCTCTCACGTAATCTTTTGGGATTTTTGACGTAAATGTTTTGAACTCTTCTTCTATCATCCTTTCCATTTCACGGAACATTCTGTCAACATCTTCGAAGAACAATCCTCTGAAGAACGGGTACCGTTTTCTCCTCTTAAACCAGTCCGGGTAATCATCTGACATCTTTTCACCTCGTTAATGGGGAAGCACCATTCTCTATAAGTTTTATGTAAATTTAAATCGTTAACTTATGGTGCTCAGTTGGTTTAAAGTTCCTAAAAAAGTTCCATCAAGAAGATAAGCTTCTGCATTCTCCATGTCTACAGCTTCTGATCTAAGTACAGGCCCCCTAATCCTCCTTCCAGTTTCTGCAGCTCCATCAGTTTTCCTTCTATTTAATGGTCTACTTCCCAGAAAATCGTTAAAAGAAGGCATTATGAAAAGCTGTGAGCTTTTAGGCTTAATTCCATAATGCTTCCACGGTGTCTTCTCAGCGCTCTTCTCAATTTTCATCTTATGTTTCTGCAACAAAGTTCCAGCCAGTTTTGTTCCATCGCACTTCGCCCTTATCCAAACTTGCCTCGCTATTCTGAATCCAGCTGGATCGCGAAAAGCGACAACAGGATGAACATGTCCCATCATTAATGTCTTCTGTTCTAATAGGGCAGGTGATGGCCAACGGTGTCCATGAAAAAGGCCAACTTCTCCTACTGTTGCCCCTGTTGATGGTAAAATTCTTATTTTTTCTGGAAGTAGGGGTTCAATGTTTCCATCATGGTTGCCGCGAATTACACATATTTCTTTTACTTGCTTTTTTAACTCGTTGAAGAACTCTGGTATTTCCTGCCATTCGCTTATTCCTGCAGTTGCGATCGTATGTTTTACGTCGCCTAAAATTATTAGTTTTTCCGGTTTATTTGTTAAAATGAGATTTTTCAGTTTTTGCAGGAGTTTTGGCGTCTGAGTGGGTACGTGTATGCCCCTTTGTGAAAGAGCTATTTCCCATCCTATGTGCAGGTCTGCTATCACAAGTGTTCGTGTCTTTCGCGTTTTTATTATGGCAGCTTGGTAGGGTATTAATGGTGCTATCATTCAACTTCCTTTTTCAGGTTTTATTAAGCTGAGAATGATTCTGTGGATATTCTGGTTTGCGGATGCTATGAACCCTACCTTTTGTTTTGGACTCAGCTTAACGTTGAGCGGTGTTCCTTCTGGCGTCGTTATTTTTGCACCTGCCTCCTTTATTATTAGCCAAGCAGCTGCCATGTCCGTTGTACGGAGTTTTCCACGTATGTCTAGAAAAGCATCTGTTGTGCCATCTGCCACATAACATAGTTCCAGAGCATTTGCGCCTAGGTGGCGTATATGTCTTGTTTCATGAATTAAGTTTGTTAATCGAAGTGCTATTTTCTGGACTTTGTACGTGTTTAAATCTATACCTATCATAGCCTCTTCTAAGGACTCAGTTTTGGATGGGGTTATTTTTTGGTTGTTGCAATATGCACCTTTCCCCTTTTGCGCCGTATAAGTTATGCCATGAACTAGGTCTGTCACCAAGGCTACATGTATTGTGCTTATGATAGGTTTTGTGGATACAGCTATTGATGTTGCGTAGAAGGGTACACCTCTTACTAGGTTTGTTGTGCCGTCTATCGGGTCTGCTGTTACAAAATTTTCATGTGGAGTTGAACCGTATTTTTCTATTCCCGATTCTTCACTTATGAACGTGAACGAGGTTTCATGTTCCTTCAAAGTGTTTACTATGACGCCTTCTACCGCAAGGTCTATCTGTTTTATCGGGTCACCACCTGCTCCTATACCTAAATCTGGCTGCGGTTGGTC
>DAOVFL010000028.1 GCA_030672945.1 Candidatus Bathyarchaeota archaeon
TTCATTAACTTCCGCCTTTTTCTGATTCGTAACTCTAACCACGACTATCCCTTCACGTGGCTGACCGTATACGACAAAAGAGTTTTCTGGCGCATATATTGTCGCAACAAGTGTAAGCAGGTCCTCTTCCCCATCTATAACTATTTTAACACGATGATTATGCTTTATTGCTTCCTGAACTGCTAATACTGCTTCTTCCGTTATTGTTCCAGGAGGGTTTTTAACATGAATAGTATTGTCTATAGGAAGTGATATTGGATGTATTCGTTTTCTCATCACTTTGTTATCTACAATAGATAATTTTGGAAACATATGGTTTTCTGCAAGGTTTTTTGAAACGGTGTCTCCAACAGAAATCACCATTGGTGGTTTTTCTTTTTCCACCAAATTCTTGAGCTTCTTCATTGTTTCGTTAAATGAGCCTTGTATAAGTGTGCCGATGGGGTTCTTGAGTTCTTTACGTAGTTCTGGTGTAAGCCTGTACTCAGTAGTCATCCTTACCTAACCTTTAACGCGTAACGCCCCTTCTCTTTAATTTTCATGACTTTGGCTATACCTGAGCCTTCAGGGTCAAATATTATAACTAATCCGGTGAAGTCATCACTTAGAGTTTGTGTTTTGCATCTTGAGCAGACGTTTCCGGTGGTTAAAAGGTGACATGTTGAACAAGCTTTCTCAGGCATTTGAAGCACCTTTCTCGACTTTTGCCTCTTTTGGCGGCTTCTCCGCAGCCTTCTTTATTTTTTGCACTTTATGTTCGATCCATTCTAGCTTGCCAAGGAAGGGCTGTCTAGCGGTTACACCTATTTTTCCGGAGCTTCCAGCTCTACCGAGTGAGACTGCTGTTATTCTGGCACGGACTTGATCTCCGTTGGTTAGTTTCCTTCTAGTTTCTTTCCCTATCAAGACGCCTTGCTTTTCATCATATGAGATGAAATCGTCCATAAGCTGTGAAACGTGTAGTAAAGCATCAACAGGTCCTACACGTATGAAGGCTCCGAAATCAGCAATCTCCACAACCTCTCCTTCGATTACTTCCTGAATTTTAGGGTAGTATGTCAGTAAAGAAAAATTCACTTTATGGTATGCAGCTCCATCACCAGGAATTATTTTGCCGACTTGGCTTACTTTTACATCGGTTACGGCTATGACGTAACCTAGGTCTTCATTGATCATTCCATCATATTTTGCTTTAACCTGCTGATGTCCTACAGCTTCTAAAGAGTTACCAAACGTTTCAGGTGGAATGCGAATTATATCCTGAAGTTTTACAAGTTTGAACAAAAGGTTATATCCTCCCGTCGATTTCTAAACGTGATTTTTGCCTTACATAAATAACTGGTACATTTATATTTCTTAACCTTTTCCTAAGCTCTCTATCATTTGTAAACACGGGGCATTTCCATTCATGGGCTACTTGAAAAACGGTGTCGTCCGGAGAGGAACTATCATACTTCTTATCCAATTCAACTACCTTGCATTTTTCAGCAATTTTCAAGGCATAAGACGCATTTTTCCGCGTTTTCGGTGAACCTTTCTCGGCAAGTTTTTCAAGTTCTCTTCGGATCGGTGGAAGTAGAATCAACTCAAACTTCATGTTTAAAAGTTTTAACTCCTCAAAAATATCGATTTTAAACTGAAGTGGGACGAATAAGGCGTTCGAGTCCAAAATTATCCTTAAAGGTCTCTTTATAGGTTTGGATTCTTGTGGCATGTTATGTTCTCATACCGTATCCTATTAGTCTCCATCTACCTACTATTTTTCTGCTTATTGCAACTCTTGAGTCTATGTGTGCGCAGACTGGCCTTGTAAGCTGAACTTTGATGTCATCCTTCTTTATTGAAGTGACTTTCCCAACGGTTATTGCTGAGCCTACATGTAAAAGCAATGTTTCATCGATGTTTACTTTCTCAACTTTCACAAGCTCTTTTGTTCCTACAGCTCGCTCAAGAGTTTGCGCTTTTATAGTTAATTCTGAGAGCGTTGGGGGTAGTTCATCTTTTCTTCCAACAACATTGCCTGTCAATCCGTCTGCTTTTGAAAATGACGGGTCCAAAAGTGTTCCTACTCCTATTAATCCTCCGCAATGAGCTTCTTTTACACTTTTGCCTCCTGTATGTAGACTGGTGATTTCGCTGATTAGGGTGTTGTAAACCCTTTTTCTTTCTTTTTCTGTGCTGATTCCAGGGCGGATCTCTATTTCTTCTCCAACTGTGAATTTCCCTTGTAGTATTGTGCCTCCAATGACTCCTCCTGTCATCTTTTCAATTGGCGTGCCTGGCTTGTTAACATCGAAGGAACGAACAATATACATGAATGGGGGCTTTGTTTCATCTCTCATCGGCGTCGGGATAAATTCTTCCATTGCTTGAATGAGAATATCCATATTCAATGATCGTTGTGCTGAAACGGGAATTATGGGCGCCTTTTCTGCGATTGTTCCCTTGATAAAATTCTTGATTTCTTTATAGTTTTCACGTGCTCTTGTCTCATTAACAATGTCAATCTTGTTTTGCACAATAACGATGTTTTTTATGCCAACTATTTCAGCGGCTGCTAAATGTTCTCTCGTTTGTGGTTGAGGACATGTTTCGTCTGCAGCGATGATAAGTATTGCTCCGTCCATTATTGCTGCTCCCGAGAGCATTGTTGCCATTAATGCCTCATGACCTGGTGCATCCACAAAACTGATTGCGCGAAGAAAAGCTGTTTTTGAATTACAGTGAGGGCAAACTGGTTTTGTCGAATAATTTTCCGGCAGCTTGCATTTTGGGCATTTATAGACAAGCATATCTGCATAACCTAATCTTATTGTTATGCCTCTTTTCAGTTCCTCGCTGTGTCTTGCTGCCCAAGTACCGGTTAATGCCTGTACTAATGTTGTTTTGCCATGGTCAACATGGCCTATAGTTCCTATGTTTACTTCGGGTTGTTTCAGTAAAGCCTTGTTTCTCTTTCCGCTCATTTTATTTTCCCATAGACACTGCAAATTTGTTTGAGGATTGGATTGTGTGAGTTAATAAGTGTTAATCCTCAATCTTAATTTCCTTTTTAGGTGTTTCTACTTCATCTTTCTTTTTTTTTCCTTTCTTGGCTTGTTTTGGCTTCTCTACTATTTTCATGTTTATTTGCATCATTTCATCTGTTATTACGTTTCCACGCACCATTTTCCTTCTCCTTTCTCCTTTATCTTTGGGATTGAAACCGACTCCTTTACCTATCATCACTTTTCTACGGACACCACCGTGAACGTTCGGTCTCATTGGGAATCCATCTTTGTCGGAGCCGCCAGTTATCTGCACTTTATGTCCGGATAAACCCACTATTGCTCCATCTAATACTTCACCTGCTCTTCTTCCAATCAATGGGATCGTGCGAGTTTCCTCTAGTTCAACAGTTTTTGAAGTTCCTGAATCTGGGTCTGAAATTACTATTTTGAACTTAGCCAAGTGTTAACCTCTCCAGTAACGTTATGAAAGTTGAACATCTCTCTATTAAGGATTTATGAAAACTTTAGTAAGCAACTACTCTACGTGTACTCTGAACAAGTCTATATCTTTCTCCATTTCGGGTGTTAGTTCGAGGAGTTCCCTTGCGGCACGTTCAACGTCTTTAGATTGTGTCACATACCTTCCAACTATGAGTATGTCTGCACCTTTTTCCAGAGCTTCTTTAGCCGTTTTTGGTATTATTCCGCCTGCTACCGCAATAAGGAAACGCTTATCTTTAAATGCTTGCCGCAGTTCTTTAATAAGTTCTAGACCTAGGGTTCTTCCAGTTTCCTGATCTATTCCTCTATGTAGAACTACTATGTCAGGAAATTCCTTAAGCGTTCTAAGTTTTTTGATAGGGTCTTCCACATTCAGCATGTCTACTACAGCGTATACTCCAAGTCTTTTTGCTTCATGTGTGAAGGCGTTTAATGTTTCTACTGGAGCCAATCCGGCAGCAACAACAGCGTCTGCTGTTTCATCGTAAGCCAAATCAACCTCAACCTTCCCCACGTCTAAAGTTTTTAGATCTGCAACGAAGAATATGTCTCTTGCAATTTCTCTGAGTTCACTGATCACTTTTGTTCCATACCTTTTTATCAGGGGTGTACCCATCTCGAGTATTATCCTGTCACTTCTTGGAAGCAAGGATATGATCTTCTTATTTCTGCCTAAATCTGGTATATCAAGTGAGATTTGTAGGTATGGTGGTCTCCACAAGCGTGGAACTTTGAACCCCATTATTGGATGTCTGGCTCTGTCCTTGTCATAGAGAACCTTTTCTAAGGGCGGATAATTTGCTAAGGCTCTCTTTAGAGCTAGCTTGGTCGCTCCATAATTGTAGTGGTATATTTTGCGGTAGTCAACCGCCTTCGGATGTACAAAAACACTGCAGACTACAACCCAATCATCTACTTTGTCTTTTGGAACGACGCCTTCTTCGACGGCGTCTGCAACTGCCTTTGCAACTGCCGCTTGCGCTGGACCAAAAATTTTGTTAGTATCTTCTAAATTCTTCACGGTAACTTTAGGTACAAGTAAAGTGTGTGGTTTAGGCGGCAGATTCGGTCTAATAACAGCTAAAAGTGGTGTGTGCCCCATAGAAAGATTGGATAAACCCGCTGCAAAAGCTTTTCCGACAGGACCCTCCTTATCACCTATCAAAAGGTCTATGTGGGCAACCTCGTTTCCCTGTCCCACCAACGCCTCTCCTATAAAATAAGCATGTTTACGATAAGTTCCAGCAGTTTCTATTCCTTGAGCTGTCGTTACTACGTCAGCTATATGCTTAAAATCGACATTAAACTCTTTAAGCCACGTGTAAAGTGTATCCCTATGTATGTTAAGCAGTTTAGCTGTGCCGGAAATCGTAGGTTTTGTCGGTCTGCCTTTCAAGAGACTGCGAGCTTCTGCTTCCTTTTTCGCAGTTTCTAATAGAACTTTTGTAAACTCATCTATTGTATCCGGTTTCCTTATATCACGATCCGACATTTATGCTCACTCTTGAAGATTTCTAGTAAAGGTTATATATAAATATGTCGGGTAGACGCATGATATCGGGTCACCCTGTTAAATCCTTACGACGAAAATGTGACATCAAACCCCTAAAATTGGAAAGTGGAGATTCTGTTGCCTACACTTTTTTGAATCTTGTTACGTTTCATAATTATAGTATAGAGTTTGCCGATGTGTGAGTGTCGGTGTTGTAGAAGGAATCTATAATTGTAGTGGTTTCGTAGGTTATTCTGATGGACTTTTGTATGAAATGAGAACAAGTTTTTGCTTAATAAGTAAAGTCTATATACTACGGAACTTAAAAGGGTTAAACTTGAAACCATTGGGGGCCAACCATATGTCCTGGGAAGATTTAGTCTGCTTATGTGTAGTGATTATGGGTGTAGTTTTATTTCTATTTGGTGCTAACTATTATGACGCTTTAATTGGCTGGATCGGGGGTTATCTTGTGATTGCCGGTCTTCTTATGAAAATAGTTCTAACAATTTGGAAGAGTTTAAAGAAAAAGGAAGAGTATTAAAACTCATAGAGTTTCGAATATTTATTTTGCAGATAATTAAGGTATGGTTTGACGTTCAGTTCTTCTCCAGTAATCTTTTTAATGAAGCTCATGGGGGCGTATAGGTTTCCGTGGCTGTGGATGTTCTTGGTCAGCCATTGTTTCATATTCTGGAATTTACCACTTGAAATTTGGTTTTTCCAGTCTGGTAATTCTTTTTCCATAGTAGCCAGTATTTGTCCGCTGTAGATGTTGCCTAATGCGTAGCTTGGAAAGTAGCCGAATAAACCGTTAGCCCAATGTATATCCTGCATTACCCCTTCCGAGTCATTTTCAATGTCCACACCTAAGTATTTCTTATAGCTTTGGTTCCACATTTGCGGGAGTTCATCCACTGTTATTTTGTTGGCGAACAGGTCGCGTTCAAGATTGAATCTTACAATGATGTGAAGACAATATGTAACTTCGTCTGCTTCAACACGGATCTTGGATGGCTTAACTTGGTTAACAGCGTGAACGAACTTATTCAAGTCTACGCCAGAAAAGATGCTACCAGTTAGTTCCTTCATTTTTGGTAGGAAATAAATCCAGAATTCTGGGGATCTCCCTATTATGTTCTCTATGAATCGTGATTGAGATTCATGGAAGCCTGCGGAGCATGCTGTACCGACTGCCTGGAAAACCCATTCTCGATTTAGATTTTGCTCGTAAAGGGCGTGTCCTCCTTCGTGTAGAATGGAAAATATTGATGACGTGAAGTTATCTTTGTAGTAGTGTGTTGTGATTCGCACATCATCATAGTATCCCGTTGTGAAAGGATGTTCAGTTTCGTCAATTCTGCCTCCCGCCTCTTTCGACTTTACGTCATATCCGATGACCTCAGCAAGTGATTCGGCAATTCTACGTTGGGTATCAACGGGGACTCGACGTTTAAGAATGGAAATGTCCGGCTGTTTTAAGGCTACTTCACACTTCCTTAATATTAGAATTAAGCCTTCTCTCAATTCTTCGAAAACTTTGCTTATTGTTTCATCCGTCATTTTCGGCTCAAAAATGTCTATGAGCGCATCGTAGGGCGTCGCTGTCTTCTTTACTTCCATTAGAATTTCCGCAGCCTTTTTCCTCAAGTCAACAAGCTTTTTGAGTTCAGGCTTGAACATAGAGAAGTTTTTAGCTGCCTTCGCTTTCTTCCACGTATCGATGGTTATGGCTTGCTGTCTTGCAGTTTCCACAACAAGGTCTTCGGGAAGTTTAGTTTGTTCATCGTAATGTTTCTTTATTAAATACATGTTTCTCTTCTGAACAGTGCTAGATCCATCGTATTCTGGGTGCCGCATAATCTCTTCCAACAATTTTCCAATTTCAGAATCTGTGCTCATTTTATGTTGGATTCGACTTAACATGGCAATTTGTAGGCTTCGCAGTTTAATCGCTTTCGGCGGCATCTTTGTTTCCATATCCCAGTGGATGATGGCAGACGCTGAATCTAAGATGAATAGGTCTTTTACTTTTTCCATCAATTTTCTATATCTTGAAGTTAACGATTCAGTCATAGCTGCTAAACTCCGGATTGAAAGGTCTAGTCATACAAGCTTCTTAAGTCTTTATGAAAAATTCCTAAAATTACATGTCTGTAGAATACGCAATATAAGACATGTTAGAGCTATAGGAATGAGATAAGCATTCCGTATAAGTGCAAGAAACGCAAAGGCCGTTTCGTGTGCTCGAGATAAATAAATAAAAAGGCACTGTAAATTATACGTGAGGTAAATTATTTTGTCTTTTTTCTTAGGCAGGAAAATGGTGGATGAATCTTCTGTTGGAATTCCTGTGAAGGCTTTTCACCGTCACTTTATGGCTATTGGAGCCAGTGGATCAGGCAAAACTGTTCTCTGTAAATGCGTGATGGAGGAGGCAGTGAGAAACGATGTTCCTGTGATCATAGTTGATCCTCAGGGTGATATTGCTTCCCTTGCCTTGAGAGGTGACGCGGAAGAAATTGAAAGGCGCGGGACATCTTTGGAAATTCAAGAAGAGTTTTTTGAGAAGGCGAGAGTGGCAATATTTACTCCTGCTAGCAGTAAAGGTATTCCCATCAGCGTTAACCCATTGAAGTTTCCTTCAAAGGATACTCCACGTGAAGAGTCCATTTTGGCTCTTGACATGACAGCCACATCTCTGGCAAGTTTTCTTGGATACGACTTGGATTCAGATGCTGGAAAGGGAGCTAAAGCATATTTATTTATGATACTGGAACATTTACGGCGAGAAGGCCATGCAGTAAAAGACATGGGCCACATGGCTGACATAGTTCTAAAGCCTTCGGTAAAAATCGCTGGGGCACTTAGTAATCTTGTCACAAAAAGAGAACCCCAAGAAATTGCTAGAAAATTGCGTTTCCTTACGGTTGGGGCACCATCGCTTATGTTTCAGATGGGTGTTCAGATTGACATCGACATGTTTATGGATCAAAGTGACGGAAAGGTGCCGGTTAACATTATCTACATGAACACCCTAAGCTCCTCGAACGATAAACAGTTTTTCCTAGCTACACTTCTTAGGGAACTATATTGCTGGATGTTAAAAAACCCTTCAGAAACTGTTCAAATGTTGTTTTACGTTGACGAAATCGCCCCATACATTCCGCCTTACCCTCGGAATCCTCCTTCAAAGGAGGCGTATGCCCTTATTTTCAAGCAGGCAAGGAAGTATGGAATCGGACTTGTAGCAGCCACTCAGAACGTGACTGACATTGACTACAAAGCTCTTGCACAAGTGAACACGTGGTGCTTGGGTCGCATGATGACTAAACAAGACATCGCCAGGGTGCAGAAAATCATACAATCCATAGATCCTACACATGCTAATGCGGTTCTGCAGAGACTTCCAAGTCTCAAGACTGGCGAGTTT
Organism: Candidatus Bathyarchaeota archaeon; assembly: GCA_030672945.1. Lineage (GTDB taxonomy): Archaea > Thermoproteota > Bathyarchaeia > Bathyarchaeales > Bathycorpusculaceae > SOJA01. Next base: position 8,417 of record DAOVFL010000028.1, read on the forward strand.
CTCTTGTTGTCTCCTGACGTTTACGATGACGTAGTGGATTTCAAAGTTCGGTGGCTGGTAACAAATCACTTGACACTGGATGAGAAAGATCTCCCACAATGTTCATCGCCAGAAACAAAAAAGTTCTTTGAGAACTACTTGTTCGAGCAAAGGGAGGTCGCGGAAAAGCCAGTCGTTCGCTCACCTTCATCGAAGCCTATTGAAGAGCGAATTCAGCTGTTTCTCAATTCAGCGAGGCAAGCTGTCTCAGATGATTCCATTGCAGAGAACTTGAAAGCTGACGTTGAAGACATGGAAATAGTGCTCAATGAACTCGTTAGAAACGGAGTTGTCAGAAAGGGGCGTGTCAAAGGTAGCATCGAAAATCTGTACTGGTTATCAAAATTCGGCTTTAACCCCTCAAAGAACATTATTGGCGAGATTCTGATCATTCCAATGAGAATCACTCAATTAGAAGCTTCCAAGAGAGCTAAGTCCATGCTTGTAGGCGGGTTCTTAGGAAAGAAAGAAGAAATCTATGATGCAGAGTTCTCGCACATCCCAATCTGGCGAGTTTCAGCAACCCGTAAAACAAAGAAACTCTTCTTTTTCACGAAAGAGAAATCTGAAACCTACTACATAAGTGCACAAACTGGCACTATAA
>DAOVFL010000058.1 GCA_030672945.1 Candidatus Bathyarchaeota archaeon
TGGTTGTTGCGGTTTCTGCGGTTTTTCTGCTTGTTTTTTCTGGTTGACGGGGTGTTTCTTTCTGGAAGTGGAGTTTTGAGCTGTCTTTCGTCTTTTTCTTGGTTTTTTGTCGATGATCAGCTCTATCTTGTGTCTGTTTGATGTCTCTTCTTTGCGTCATTGGGTTGTGTAGTGTTTGATGCTTCTCATGAGGCTTGGCTTATGCTGCCTGACAGCTGTCAAAGCCACTGCTAGCATGGCTGAAAAGCTTAGGCAAGCGTGTATGAAAGCCTGTTCTAAGCCTCTGACCCTTAGGTGGTTTAGTAGTAGCCATTCTTTAGCTCTGCTAAACAATCTCTCCACGCTTACTCGTTTCCGGAACAACCTTACCAGCTGTTTAACCCCTCTCACAACGAAGTCTTTACCAACCTTCAAGGCGTTTTTAATCCTAGAACTTTTCCTGTAAGGTATCACTGGTTCAGCGCCATACTTCCTTACTGCATTTCTAACCTTTGTCGAGTCGTATTGGGCGTCAGCCAAAACAGTTTTGAAGCATATGCCTAGACCCTTCAATTTCTCCAGCAAAGGCTGGATGAACAGTTTGTCGTTGCGGTTGCAAGGCTCCACCATAAACGCAAGCGGCAACTCAGAGCTTGCGCAGCATACGGTGTGAACTTTATAGCCAAGTATGAAGCCTCTTCTAGCCCTTCCTACGCGGGCTTCGCGGTCGCTTTTTCCTGTTTTGTTGTCCAAGCTTCTTTGGCTGTAAGCTTTAACTGCAGTGCTGTCAACAGCTACAACCTCTCCCTTACCCGTTCCATTCTTCAACAGCTGCGTCAGCAGCAATGAGAACATTTTTTCGTATCCGTCCTTGCCCAGCCGGTGTCTAAACTGGGTGAACAAGCCGTGACTAGGAGTCTCGTGTCTGAAGCCACAGGCCTTGGCGATCCGCCTGTTTCTCTTCAGTAACAATGCAAGCCGTCGGTCGCTTGGAACGCGCCACAGATATTTCAGCAATTGAGCCTTCAACATGCAAACAGCAGGATAAGGCTTACGTCCACGCCCTTCTCGATGATAAAGAGACATCAAAAAACCGCGAACAGAACCCAAATTCAATGACCCAAGCACTAGCCTAATACTCAAACTATACTCCAAACAATAAACAATCAAACAACAAATTAATTTCTAAACAGCCTAGCGCGCTATGCACTTTTAGATTCTTCCATGTACTCTTTCGGTTACTAAGCTTATGCTTTCAGCGTATTTCATGAAAGCGTAGCGTAAAACTTCGCTTTCGTTCATTCCAAGGGTTAGACATATCCTTTGAAGAAGCTTCTTCTGTTGAGGCGTCAAATAAACTTTAACGACTTTTCGAGCCACGTAACCGCCCTTCCAAAGCAGCATGCAACATTTCAATTCATAAAAACCTTTCTTCTACATCAACACCCGCGCGCGAAGGCTAAATAGGAAGCTATTTTTGGATAAACTTCAGAGCAAAAAACTAGGGGGGGGAGGGGGGGTCAGGCTAGCTTTGTGCTTAAGTCTCTAAGTGCTGTTAAGCACGCGTTAATAAATATTGCAGAGGTTCTTGACATAGTAGGGTTCAACACTCAACTCCTGGGCAGCAGCAAGTATGTCCTGGCCAGGCTTCAGTGGTTAAAGGCTTCACAGCTGGACAGAGTGAAAGAAGCTTTTATCCGTAATAAGCAGCCTAGGTTTATGAAACAATTCTTCAGCAGCCTACCCTATGGAAGACACAATCTGTTCAAGGAGAAAATACGGGAAGCCAACCTAAAAACGCTTGTTCGCCTGATCAAGATTTGCGGTTTACTCTTACAGACAAAAGTTTACCTGTACTGGAAACGACATCGCGCGCGCTACTGCTAATGGGAGCGTTGACCCCCATACCTTCGATTTTTTCCCGAAAACCCTCGAAGCAGCACCCACTTTATGGAGTCCCTACCAAAGACTACTTATTTAGAATGGATTAAACCGCTCTTCTGGTGACTAGCAAAGCGCAATCAGAAAAACCGAAAAATATTTTACGTTAACGGTAGCATTATATTCGGGGATTTTATGCCCAGAAAAACTCCACAAGTAAAGATTTATCTTAAGCAAATATCAAAAGCAGAACTTCTTAAGTTGGCAAAACTGAAAAAGCTTCGTATTTCAGAAAAATGGACAAAAGGAAAAATCGTGGAAACTCTTTCTGTTTATGTTTCAGCAAGTGATGTGATAAAACTTCATTCTAGGAAGTCAAAAGCCAAGACAAAAATAGAGTTAGGTCTTAAAAGTGCATTGAAGGGGATAAAACTTGAGGATAGAGTTGCGAAAGCCTTCACACGAAAAGGGTTTCAATGCATAAAAAATATCAGAATGAAAGGTGCTGAGATAGATATTGTAGGTTTCAAAAAAGGTGATTGGCGTCATAACGAGGAATATGTTATTGTAGAATGTAAAGATAGAGCTAAAGTGATTCCATCAGATTTTAATAAGTTTGTTGGAAGTATGAACCTCTACATCAGAAAGAAACGATTAGACCCTGAACTCGTTACAGGTTACTTCTACACGACAGGCGTATTTGATAGTGATGTAAAATCTCAAGCCCGTGCTTTTTCTAACATAAAACTGAAAAGATTGAAACCTTAGTTGTGTGTTTTGTGGGATATTGAGACTTTGAACCTCTGATTTTCTGTTTCAGTAGGAAAGAAGTATTGTCTAACGATCTAGATTACAGTTAGCCTATACTTTTTGTGGGGTTCAATACATTCAAAGCGAATCTTTGTGCCAATTGTCAATTCTGGGTGTTCGTCATACCATTTCCTTAGTCCAGCAGTAAAGAAGTGACCACCATCTGGGTCGCCTATCGGCGTATCTCTTCTGTCACCCGTCACTCTTGTTTTTATCATGCCTATATCAGTTTCCAGAACAAAATTCGTTTTGTAGCCCGCGAAGAACCGCCTGCGATTTTTAGGTATGTAAAATAAGGCATATTTCCTATAGCTCTGAGTTTTTATTTCTAGCTCTAGTGTATCACCTGTTTTGGCTCCAATACGTCTGGGTTTAGTTGCTTCGGTTCCAACGGGTAGCTGTTTCTGTATAGCTTTTGATTCTTTAGTGACAACAGTGTAGATTGGTTCGAAAAGGTGGGCACGAACATTCTCAGCATTTTCTCTCACAAAAGTCTTAAACTCAACAAATTGTACGTCATGTTTGAAATTCTGACATGCTTCTTTGACTTCTTTATTTAATTCATCTATTACTACCACTATCTTCGGAAAACGAGACAATAGTTTGGACATGAAACGATATGTTTCTTGTGAACCAACCATCTTTTCAATACGTGCTTTGAGGACTTTGTCGCCTCTGATTGTTTCATCAAGAGCTTCAAGTATATTCTGTCTACTCTTCGGATTTCTTAATCCCTTCATGAACTTGGTTAATTGCTTTACAATGTGGTCGTAGATGGGATGAGTAGCTAACTCATTCTCGATAATATACCATTCGTAAGGTTTGGAAAGTTTGATTACGTAAGCATCGGGAATAGAACCAATTCCTGATTTTGATATAAGCTTGTGTTTAACATCAAAATAGATCGAGTCTTCACCAAATATTTCCTTAGAATGCTCTCTAATCATCGGATGGAATTCATTCTCTTCATCCTTAGGTGTCCACAGTCTATACTTGACCACATCAATAATCAGCATGCATCATCAACTATAAACATTAAGACTTGTATTGGTAATTCAAAACTTATCACAGCTTGTAAGAATTTGCCTTTGGCTATATGCATGCGGTAGTAAAATCTTATATCTCCATTTCATAGTAAACTGTCTATGGTGCTGAATATTGGATTTTCTTGAGACTCTGGAAGGTGTGGTTATAGCGGTTGTGGGTGCAATCCTAATTCTGATCGGTCTTGGTATGGTAGGTCTTCCAGCACTTCTCGAGATGATAATTCCGTGGTTTCCACATTTTGGAGATTGGTCAATACCAGTAGCGTTGATTATGGTTGTGTTTGGTCTAACACTACTAGTGTACGGGAAAAAGCTTGCGGGAATAGCGTAAGAAATAAAGAATATTGTGTGTGATATTAGTGTCCTATTGCGCGCTTCTTGGAGTCTAATACAATAAGGGTGCAAGTAACTCGATTGCAAATTCTGATACACGACTCATAAAGAAAAGGTTGATGAATTAAACTAAAAAAGGGGGAAAATATAGTGAGCTTTTCCTTATATCCTAAGCGAGACTTTGAGTGATACTAGGGAATACTGCGCTTGAGATATCTTTGAGCTTTTCGATTATCGTGTCAAAGAGGTCTGGCGACATTACGCCAATGACTACTAGTCCTACTACACAGAATAGCAACATAACACCGAAGCCGATGTGTATAACTTCACCGATTTCATACACCCCCTAGAGAGACAGAGACTCTAGTTTGAATCTCCGAAGCGTAAATGTTAAATCTCATTAGAGTAACAACTAATAAAAACAAGGTTTGTTGCAGCAGTAGACGATGATATCGTTGATATTCGATAGAGTCATTCTGTTCTTCCTAAGATTTATTCGTAAAGTGTGTTATATAAGCTCGTTTAACATAATTATTACAATAAATAGTTTAACACTAAAAGAAATAATATAATGCATAGATATAACCACACGGAAAACAAATCAATGCTATTTAGCGCGCGCTGCATTATTTCAGTGATGTTGTTTGATGTTTTCGGGTAAATATTGCCTTTTTGTCGGCCATTCGCATGCTTTCGACGTTCTTAAGTAGAAATCGAAGACTATCGAACTTGATTAAAGCAGATATGTCTGAATTGCCAACTTTCCTTAAGGTGAGTTTATGTTGAAGCAATCTGAAAAGTTAGATCAGGCTTTCCCTCCAAGTTTCCATACAAATCGTTATGCAGTATTGGAGGAAGTTCAAACCTTTCTCAAGTTCAGTCATGTCCGCTTGGAAAACCTGCTTGAAGTTGTCTGCAATACAACTGACTGCGATTTTACATTCATGCTCGGCGGCGTCACAATCCACTTTCTCCACGGATTTAAACCTTGGTCCTTCCATGGGAACGTGGTTGACTTATGTATCAAGTTTCATACAGACGAAATGGGAAACACTGAGACACATGAATGCCAGTACAGTATAGACGAGCTTGAAGAATTAAGAAAGAACATGCAGCTGAAAACAGAGTTGAAGAGGGCTAAACCGTGAAACATTACCTTATCCAAGAAGGCAAGATTGTCCGGACAAACCCGTTCTGTATACGATGTGGTCGTGGAGTTTTCATGGCAGACCACGGAGACTTTTGGGTTTGCGGAAAATGTGGACTCCGATGTAACAAAGAATACTTTGGAAAAAACAGAAGGCAACGGACGTGATGCTTGTGGGAAAACTGTTGCTTGTTTTGGGAACACTAATCTGTTTGAATATCGGGATCCTTCTGCAAACAATAGGATACGATTTTATAGATAATATGCCACTTTTTGCTCTTGGAACCGCATTCATAGGTTTAGGTGCCATATTCGCAATAGTAGACCTTGTTAAGTCCTACGAGGAATTATCGAAGAAGCGGAAACCAAGTGAAAAAACGAAGGAGTTAGGAGAGGAAGATAAGGAGACAATTAGATTTAAGGAACGGGAGGAAAAACAGGCTGAAAAACCTGAAGAGCAAATCAATTGATTCGAAAAGCATAGCTTTGCTTTACATATGTAGAAATGTGACATTGGAGCGAATTAAGGAGGTTGAGGAAAACTTGTCTGACTGGTGGGATCCTCGTAATCTGCTGGATTTAGATGATTATTTTAATTGGATATTGATGGAAAGCGTTTATAGAGGCCATAAAGGAAGCTTCAAAATAGACGCCAGCAAGTGTAGGGGGCTGACTTCTCTGGGTTTCATTCTTTACGTCTTGTTTGGTGAACCAAAGTTCAACCCATACGAGGTCCTGGATGATGAAGCCCAGAAGAAGTTTAAACAGGTTTTGAGAAAGCGGTTCGAAAAGGACAGCTACTTTCTACGTTACTCCCTAAGATTCTTGGATGTTAAAACTGGCGATAGAGACGAGAAAACAGGGTGGATAAACATAGAACCATATATTTACTCCATGTTAGGGGGAGAAGTATTC
>DAOVFL010000062.1 GCA_030672945.1 Candidatus Bathyarchaeota archaeon
AGAAGCCAGTTAAGCATGGGGTTAAACAATCAAGAGTTATCGGTGGTGTTGATGCTGAGAGCCTTAAGGCTGGTTTGGAGTTTTACAGGGATGTTTTGGGTGTTCCCCTTCATGCGTTTTCATCTGTTGAGGTGGCGGAAACGTCGAAGATTGCTGAGAATGCTTTTCGTTATGTTCAGATAGCTTATGCTGAGGAGTTAAGGATGATTTGTGAAGAGGTTGGGTTAAGTTTTGATGAGGTGCGGGATGCGTGTAATACTAAGTGGAATGTAGAGATTTTGGAGGCTAGAGACGGTATTAGTGGGCATTGTTTGACGAAGGATATTCGGTATTTGGCGTCGCTAACTGGTTCTAACGTGTTGATGAAGAGTGCTTTGGCTGTTGATAAGCAGTATAGGGAGTGGCTAGCGAGTAAGAGCTGAAAAGGCTGCACTGCGTGGCTCTTTTATGATTGTTGGGTTGAGGCATGATGTTAATGAGGTTTATGGTTTAAGGTGGGGTTTGCCTAAGGTAATTTCTGTTGAGAAGAAATATGGTATTAGGTCTACGTTTTTTGTTCGTATTGATGTTGTTCGTTCTGATAAGGATTGTGTTGTTCTTAGGCGAATCGTGGATGGAGGGTGGGAGATTGGTTTGCATCTGATTAACACTATTGGTGATTCTAGCTTCCTTCTTGTAGGGGTGAATTGGAGCTTTTAAGGAAGCTTGTTGGTGTTCCGGTTTATGGTGTGACTCCTTGTGGAAAGACTATTGGGTTTAAGGGGGATGTTGCATGGAGAACTATGGATTTTCTTGGTTTGGATTACATGGAAGGTTATGGTGTGCCTGATTTTAAGGTGGATACGTTTGTCATACCGACGCATTTGTCCTTTGACATTTTCTATGTAAGGAATTTTGGAGAGAAGGAGGGTTATCGAAGGTTTAAAAAGGATTTGTTATGTAAGCTCGAAGAGGATAGATTGGCGACTGTTCTTGTGCATCCTGAATGGTTTGTGAGGTCTGTAGGAGGACATGGTCTGATGAAGATTCCATTGACCTTGTTGAGAAAGAAGACGATGAACAAGGCTTATGACAGATTTCTCTGTGAGTTCAAGGGAAAAATCGAGTTTAAACGATACATCGACCTATATCATCTTATTATTAAGAAGGACATGCGGATGAACCGGTGAAGGTGTCGGTCTATACGGGATGAGCTTTCTAGGGTTTGAGATGCTAAACTGATTTCACCAGATTTTAAAGAGGACAATGCTCGGTGAAACCTTGTGTATTTTTAGGAGATAATTGAAGAACATGTATATTTTGACTCATGTCCCGCAGATCTTGAGAAGGGTAAATTGATATTTAACTATTTAATATGATATAAGTTGAAAAAGAGGGACTATAATGTGAAGAAAATCCTTTTTATTAGTGCTAGCTTTCAAAACAAGGGCAGTGCTGCTATGCTGATAAGCACGCTAAAAATTTTTAGAAAGCTAATTCCTAATGGAGAATTTGCTTTGGCATCAAGTTATCCCGAGCTTGATCGAGAAAGAGCTAAAAAGTGCGGATTGAGAATTCTTGAATACCAATTCACTGTAAAGAATATTCTAAAGCCATTGATTTCTATGGCTTCTGAACTTGTGAACACAAATGTTGTTGTAGATTTGAGTGGTTTCACTTTTTCCGATAAAGATAGAAGGAAAGGAATGCTCATTAAAGGATTAACTATCATAATATGCAAGTTATTTCGAAAATCTGTCATTTTGTATTCGCAGAGCCTAGGCCCATTCAATTACAAATTTACAAGATTGTTATGCAAGGTCTGTTTGCAAAGAGCAAATGTTATCGTCGTTAGGGGGATTTCAAGGAGCCATCTACATAGTTTAGGAATAAAAAAAATGTATACGTTTATGCTGATTCTGCTTTTCTTTTAGACACTGTTCCGCAAAAACGGCTAGAGCGCGCGCGGGGGAATTAAATAAATGGTTAAAAATGGTCTTTATTCTCTTTTTAGGATTTGGGGGCAATTTTGGGCTTCACACCGTTTCCTTGTTTTCTTGCAGTATCGGCCTTTCTCGAACCTGCAGAGGTGCCGTAGCTTCTGGAAGGTTAGGCTGACAATCGTGTTGTAGGGCTCTGTCAGGGCTAGATCGACCCTACGTCTAAGCTTCGGAGGCAAGGAGTAGGTGAAAGCGGGCCTTCCACAATCTTTCTTTGGCTTCTTTGCCTTCACGATGAAACGTTCGCGTTCCAATCTTGAAAGGTGAAGCCTCAGAGTGTTGTGAGAGAACCTTACCTCCCGCAGGAGCTCCTTGAACTCCTTGGGTTTACCATCCTTCAGTACTGCTAATATTTGTCTATCAAACAAGTCCATAATAGACATAAATACGCAAAAGAAGAATAAAAACCATTTTACACCAATTATTTAACTCGCCCGCGCGCATGATATAAACTTTGACAAGCTTTGCTATCGGTATCCTCCTTCTGAAATTCTAGAAATGTTCAAAAATTAAACTCGAAGATCATAGTTGTTACTCATCCAACGTACGTGAATCGTCGATCTATGTTATCCAAGAAAGGACTAACATTGTAAACATTTTCTTTTCTATTAAATAGTGGGATACGTTTCGAAAAGATCAGAATTGAATAAGCGTTAGCCTGTTTAGAAATTCCTGTTGGCTTCGTGTCTATAGGTTGGTTTATACGTGAATAAGTCTGAAACTCTACGTGCACCAGGTGCACGGCCCAAAAAAACTATCAACAAGGAAAACCGTGCAACCCACAACAAACCAACGAACTTCTAAACGCCCTGGTGTGCGCTAACTTTCTATATAAGTTCTTAATTATTAGAAATGAGGATTTAGTTGAAGCAACGAATCTCGATTATCGTCTTGAATTGGAATGGTAAAAAATGGCTTAAAAATTGTCTTTCTTCAATTTTAGCACAGAACGTGGATGAAGGTTTTGAAGTAATGCTTGTAGATAACGGTTCTACAGATGGCAGCGTTGCCTTTGTTAGAGGTCATTTTCCTGCAGTGAAGGTAGTGAAGTTGGGTAGGAATTTTGGGTTTGCTGAAGGTAATAATCGTGGCTTGGAATATGCTGTAGGCGACTACCTTGTTTTTGTTAACATGGACACCGAGACGGAAAGCGACTGGCTCAAGAGCCTTGTCGACGCGGCCGACAAACATCCGGAGTATCAACTCCTTTGCAGTATACAAACCCCGAGCCAAGAAAAAAACAGGGTGAGAACTTTGAATGCTTATGGAGGTGTTACCTGCAGCCCCTATGAGAGTGCATGGAAGATAACAGATTCTTTGTTTGCCAGTGGAGCTTGTTTTTTAATCAAGAGGGAATGGTTAGAGAGACTTGGCTATCTTTTTGACCAGTTTTACTTCTGTTTCGGTGAGGACAAGGAGTTGTCGCTTCGCACGATCTTGCAGGGTGGTCGTATTGGATACGTCAGGGATAGTCAAATTTACCACCATGGCGGAGGCGCTGATTTTCCTTCTTTTCGGACAGCAAGTTTGGCCTCTCGGAACTCTTTGTTGACGTATTACAAGTTGTTTTTGCCACAAAATTTTGCCCGTATTTTCTTAGTTGAGGTGTTGTATATTGTCCTTAAACTGCTTGTGCGATTTAAACAATTTAAGACTACACTAGGCGCGTTGAAAGGAGTGGTGGATTTTTTCTTCAGTTTTCGTCGTTATGAAGAGTATCGTAGACAATTTTTGAAAATTAAGCGAAGAGAAGATAAATACGTGTTTGAGAGGCTTTTGTACAAAAGAGAAATTGAAAAGAAACTAATAAAAAAGATTTACGGAATCTGACATAGTTAGTCGAAACACAATTCAAACATACTGTTATACTACTAAATTTTCTTGGTCACAATTGTTATGATGTCCATTGTTTTTCCAAGCATCCATAGGGCCTGAATTGAGAACCAACTTTTATGAAATGTTGCGATATTCCACTTACTATACTTTTCAAAATCCCTCGCTTATATAGGTCAGTGGCACGGGTTTTAGCATTTTCTAACCTTTATTTTCCTCCGACAGATTACACAAAGAAAACGCCTATACCGTATCCGCCTTGTTCATGATCTTTAACAAATTCGATAAAATTGAAGTTATGCTTATTTTCACCCCAAAATCTGGGTACGCCCCCTACATTTTCTGGAGGTCCTGGAACTATATCATGGAAGGCTATTATCCCACCTTTCCTAACCAACCTACTATATATCTCAAAATCCCTCTTTACACCGTTATACGTGTGATCTCCATCTATGAGAAGTAAGTCTAGCTTATACCTTTCCAGGATCTTTTTAACCATGTTAAGAGTGGCAAGTGCGTGAGAATCTTCACGAATGAGATGTATCTTTTGCTTATGCATTGCGAATGATTTGTAGAGAGGTTTTCTCCATTCAGGATAGCCACCACCAAATCGACCACCTGGAAGATCTATACTGATTATCATAGCATCTGGACTTGAAACCCTCGCAAATAAAAACAGAGTTCCACCTCCAGCAGTACCTATCTCTAAGATAAACTTTGGCTTATGCTTTGCCAAAAACCTCAGAAGTTCCGTAATCTCCTCCTTCACCTGTGCTGGTCTTATAGTCCATGACTTGAATGGAAAAACATTAAAAATATGAAAAGCTAAATCCACATAATCCTCTATGCTTTTGCAGTTGTTCGCCTTTTGTTCAAGTATGACAGCGGCAAACTTGAGGGAAATCCTCGTGTTAATTAGTGTGTGGAGAAGGCTACTAATTATCGTTCTTAACCTTCTACTCATTTTTATCACTGCTTGTGTATTCTACAATTTACGCTAAGACGATGATTTATTAATTATTGTGTGTGAGAAATATGTGTAATCAGCTAGCGAGTGCAAAAACGGAGAAACTGATTGTAACTGATGCGAGTGGACTACTCGGTAGCAAAATAGTTAAACTTGCTAAAAAAGGACTATAGAGTTATACCTCTGCGCAACAGTGCGCGCTGTAAAAAAGGCTTAAAAGTACATGTGTGAATCATCCATTCGACAGCGTTGGTGGTTAAGGTGGTAACGGTCGATGAGATTAAGAGGCTTGGGCAATTAAGCGCTAAAGACCACATGGAAGAAGGAAGGAGGAATTATCCATATATGGGTTGTGTTCTAAGGAAAATTTCACCGTACTTTACAAAATTCTCTATAGACCATAATGTCACAGCAAACCAAGTTAGTGCTTTGTCAATTATTACTGGCATAGTCGCGAACACAACTCTCATCTTTGGCAACTATTACCTTATGCTTCTCGGGTGCGCTCTATACCAACTCTGGAACATTTTCGATCTAGTAGACGGGGAAATAGCGAGAGTGACTGACATAAAAACTGCGGCAGGAAAATATTTAGAAACAATAAACGGACCCATAACAGAATGCGGCTTCATATTATGCCTAGGAATAGGTCTATCAAAAATACTCAACGACAAAACATTCGTTTTCTGGGGTTTACTCTTAGCACTATGCTACGCATTATTACACACCTTCGGAAGGACAAGAGACATGATGATGGAGCGATTTCGAATACAGAAAGAAATTGCCAAGCCAGAAAAAACTCAAACACCAACCTTAAAATCACATGTCAAAAAAGCATATAAGAAAGTAAGACTCTTCTTCGTACTCTTCAACGGATACTTAATCTTGACATTCCTAACAATTCTTCAACTGTTCCTCCCAAATAACGCTTACTTAACCTTCTACAGCTTAAAACTCAACGCTTTATCAGCATACTTTTTCTTGTATGGAATAATATGGATTGCTAGAATGGTCATCACAAGTGTGACCAATTATAGGAGCCTTATTAAGCGCACGCGTTAGATGGCGTTTCACTG
>DAOVFL010000032.1 GCA_030672945.1 Candidatus Bathyarchaeota archaeon
TGCCAACACCTTCAATGACTAGGTCCAAGTAACGGTTTTCTCTCAGAGGGAAAATATTTCCGTAGGGAAGTTCAACAACTTTATCATGATGGCTGAATCTGTAAGTTTCCTTTAACATCTCTAATGCTTTCTTGGATTCAAATCTCAAATCTCTATCGACACCAGCATCAGCATACGTATATTTTCGAGACACAGCCATTACCCCCGAAATCTCAGATGTCCGTATCTATTTACTTAAGGATATAAACGTATTTCAAATATTACAGAAATAACAGTTTGGTTATTCTCTCTTCCTAAGGAAAGAGATCGAAAGATCTTTGTGGCGCATGTTGAGATGAAATACGTGTTCATGTCCTTCTTAAAGGATAAACTGTTTCAGAAGGAGCTTGAAAGGGATACTTGAAGCGTAGGATTCTGATTATATTTCCTCATTGGAGGAAGTCTCACTTTGGGAAACAAGTCTCACGATTGTAGAGTGGCGTTGGCGTGTTTCATTAAAGTGTGTATGTTAGCGTGCGCTATCTTTTATTTTCGAAATCTTGGTCTTGCTTGTATGTGCGTGTTTTGATAGGTAAATAGTGGTTATTATGAAGATTGCTGCTATAGCTACGACGATGTACATTAGGTTGCGGATATTGCGTACGTTTAGAGAGTAATCCGACAGGTGTTCCTGATAAGAATTGTTCCATTCTTGGTACTCTTCTTGGAGTTTACTGTAGTTGTCTTGGAGATTGCTGTGGCTGTTTAGTAGGTCATGGTATGTTTTGTTCAGATCATTCAGATCATTTTTAAGCTTGTCGTATTTGTCGAGTAGTTCGTAGTAAAGGTGCAGCGTTTTGGAAGAAATTATTGTAATGGAGTCCTTGCTATGAATATAGGTGAAATAGAGATAATCATATGTCTCGTCTGAGAGAGGTAGTAAAGTTGGAGCTGTCTCGTGTACACCAACTAGTACAATATATGGATAGTTCATCAACTCAGTAGGAATTCTAATTCTGCAGAAACCGATGGTGCCGTTTTTGCCTTTGGCGTTGAATTGTATTATTTTGTTCCCTGTTTCTGCCCCAACCTCGAATTTGAAATCAGAGATGGTTGAATTACAAATAATGGTGATGTAATACGTTTCTCTTTCTAGGTCGATGCTGAAATAAGAGAACATTCCCACTAAAGGATAGTTGTCTTGGTTATGATTATCAATGATGTATGATGTGTTCCATATACCTGGATTTTCCCGTTCCGTTGCATTTGGGTATCTTTTTTCATAGTCGTTCCAGTAGTTTCCTTCGTTTCCATAATCCCATATATTGTTTGTCGAATCAAGGGACACTTGAAGTGAGTCGTTAAAGTTGTTACTATATATGGCATTATTAGTGCTGTAGAGGGCAAGGTACATTCCCTCGTAGTTGTCTGCTATAGTGTTGTATGAGACAATGTTGTCGCTGGAATAGTAAAGGCTGACTCCCTCGTAGTTGTTTGAGGTGATGGCGTTGTCTGAGATCAGGTTGTTGCCCGATGATTGGAGGCTTATCCCATTGTAATTGTCCTTTATTGTGTTGTCTGAGATGATGTTGTTGAAGGATGATTGTAGGCTTATTCCATCGTAGTTGCTTGTTATCGTGTTGTCTGAGATGATGTTGTTGAAGGATGATTGTAGGTTTATCCCATGGTAATTATCTGTTATCGTGTTTTGGCTTATGTTGTTACCATTAGAATGATCTATGAATATACCGCTGTCGTATTCGCTGGGGCTATTACCGCTTCTCCTTATGGTGAAGCCTTCGATACCTACATTGTTAACTCCAGTTATAGAGATTACACTGCCAGTTCCATTGCCGTCAATTATTGTTGAGTCTCTGTCCTCACCGGCAAGTGACACATTCTTGTTGATAATGACCTGTTCATAATAAATTCCACTGTACACAAAAATCGTATCCCCTGAAACCGCATTATCAATTGCCTCCTGTATCGTTAAAAAATCTGTTGGAACATAAATCACATCTAAACTCGCCTTCACAAGTACTTTACATCCTATCAGCAACGTAGCAGATAATAAACACAAAATTACAAACGAAACCAAAACATTTCTATTCATTTTCATCACGGCTTTTCTGTTAGCATATAGAATTATTAAACGTTAAGGTGAGTTGTGTATCATAATTATTCTTAGGAGAGTGTTTTTCCGAGTATTAGGGAGCATATGGCAGCAACGGAGAAGGCGGGAATGAAAATAATTGGGTTAATACTGGGTTGCATGAGATCCCATAAAATTGCCATGTATGATGCGACTACTATAAATGCTAGCATGAAAATCTTTGCCTTGAAATTGATTGGTTTGGCTGTGGTTTCTTCTCGGTTTAACATGGAATGTAACAGGTTTTGTGATTGTTTTATTTCCTGGTCTTTCGCGAGTGTTACAAGATTTTTATCAGTATCTTGGAAGCTGAAACTTGAAAGTGCATATCTCTGTAATTCCCAAGGGTTCTTCTTTGGCAGGATTTTAACAACATTGCTTTTCTCCATTTTTTTTAAGATTGTCTGAATTTTACGGATGAACGGGGTGTCGTTGGTTTTTTCTTCACCGTATAATCTTTCTATTATGTCTTTGACGTTTGGAAAACGTAGTTCAAGTTGGAATGATGCCATTCCCTTAGCAAGATCGTATTGGTATTCTCCCTGTCGTAAACGTATATTCACAGTTTTAGTATCAGCCTTTAGAACTTCTTGCAGATATTGTACTTCTCTTGGGACTAAGTTGTGCTGAGACAAACTGTTGATTCCTCTTCAATAGTTTCAGTTGAAATAACATAAAAAGGCTTCGTACTAATAACCATTAGTTTTCATCTGTTTCTAACAAGTACGCTTCTATTTTCAATCGAGTCTATAGAAAAAAGCTCTAAGTTTTTCAACAATGCTAATAAATAGCTTGGGGGAGCCTATATTGGGAAATGGATTTATGTTGAGTTGGAAGCCTTCCTCGTCTCCTAGTATTTCAAGTGTATTTAAATATAGAGATCGGGGAACGATAATTAATGACATATTAATATCTGTTAAGAATTCAGGGAAGGGGCGTAAAAAGACTCAGATAATGCAGAGTGCTAACCTAAATTACCTTCAAATGAACAAATATCTTACTTACTTGATGAATTGCGGATTTATAACAGTTACAGAGAAACAAACATACTTTATAACAAACAAAGGTGCCAAGTTCTTACAGTTGGTTGAATTTCAAAAGATCAACAGTCTAAGGTGAATGCGCTTCCTTCGTTCAAACCAGTTTTGTTCCTTTTCTATAGGCTTTTATGTTTATTGTTGCAACTTTTTCCGAAAGGGTGCTTCTTATCGCCTTTTCTACGAATTTTCCGTCAACGATCTTCGTTATTTTGATTAAGGCACCTAACATAATTATGTTGGTGTAAAGTTTTTCTTTGAATACTTTCTCTGATGTTTTAGTAGCTGGAATCTGAAAGGTTCTTCCTCCGATTTCTGGTGCACTTTTTATGGTAGTGCTATCTATTAAAAGCAATCCCCCTTCTTTTAGGTCTCCCACGTTTTTCTCGACTGCTTCTTGACTCATTGCGATTAGTATGTCACATTTTCTAACGATTGGGAAACCTATTTTGCCGTCGGATATTATTACTTCGCTTCTGGCTGCGCTGCCTCTGGCCTCAGCTCCATAACTTTGCGTTTGCACAACATTTTTTCCAGCGTATACGGCAGCTTTGCCTAGAATTTGCCCAGCTAAGACTACTCCTTGACCGCCGAGTCCACTTATTCTAACTTCAATTCTGTTCAGCATTCATCTGCACCTCTTTTATCATTGCGTGAATCGTTTCACCAATTGTTGGCCGTCTTCTCTCCACGAATTCCCCAATAATTATTCTCTTTTCAAGCTCTTTTTCACTCGTTTTTTCCGCTTGATGAATTGGAACGGAGTTTTCTTTAAACCATTTCAGCATTTCCGCGATATTTTTGAATCCGGCTCTTCTTCCGTAGGCTGTTGGACATTGGCTTACAACTTCGATGAATCTGAAACCTTTCGTTTGGATCGCTTTTTTAATTGATTCTTTAAGGTCATTCGAGTGTGCTGTTGTCCAGCGTGCAGAATAGCATGCCCCCGCTGCAACCGCTAATCTCGTAGCGTCTAATGGTTGTTCAAAGCTTCCGTAAGGTGTTGTTGCAGTCTTGGTTTTAAACGGAGTCGTAGGTGCAACTTGTCCTCCAGTCATCCCATAAACCATATTATTAACCATTATGACAAGTATGTCCAGATTTCTTCTTGCTGCATGTATAAAGTGGCTCATGCCTATGCCTACTATATCTCCGTCTCCTCCAAAAACCACAACGTTCAGTTTTGGGTGGAGAAGCTTTATGCCGGTTGCGACAGGTATGCTTCTTCCATGAGGTGTATGAATCGAGTCTGCGTTGAAATATGGTGAAGGAATCCATGAGGAGCATCCTATACCACTGCAGAAAACAAAATTGTTCAGGTTTTCGTAGCCTAATTCGTGAACTGCTCTCAGGAAAGTGTTCATGATTGTGGGTATCCCGCAGCCAGGACAGAATGGTAACTTCAGGTCTCTAAGATATTTTCGAATGGAAAAGTTTTCAGTCATTCGTCTTCGCCTCCTTCAAAATTGTGGCTAGTAGCTCTTCCGGGGTGATCAATTCTCCACCACCGATTTTATTTAGTGGAATTACTTTTGCTAATCCGTTTGATGCTTTTTCTACTTCATAGCGAATTTGTCCTAAATTCAGCTCTGGAACTATTATTTTGTTAGCGTTTTCCACCATTTTCCTAACTACGTTCCCTGGAAATGGCCAGATAGTCTTTAACCTGATATAACCTGTCTTAACTCCTTTGGATTCTGCTTTTTCAACTGCTTCATAAATTGCTCGTGATGTACAGCCGTAGGAGATTACGCCTATTTGGCAGTCTTCGATGTTGTACTCTTCAAAGTCTGAGATTTCGTTTGAGTTGTTCCTTATTTTACTGTTAAGTCTCTTCACAAGCTTTATGTGCACAAGAGGATCTGCTGTGAATCTTATGCCGTACTCGTCGTGTGTTGAACCTGTAACGGCAACGTTAAATCCTTCGCCCACAGCCGGCATGGGTGGAATTTCTTCTAAGCCGAAGAAGGCTTTTTCTCCGCGTCTTGGTTTTCTGCGGTTGACTATTTCTACGTTATTTACCGAGGGCACTGTGATTTGTTCCCTCATGTGCGTGATTGTTTCATCTGAGAGAAGTATAACCGGAGTACGATATTTCTCAGCTAGGTTGAAGGCTCTAACTGTTAATGTGAACATTTCTTGAACAGAATTTGGCGACAAAACTATTGCTGAATAGTCGCCGTGGGTTCCCCATCGGGACTGCATCACATCGCCTTGCCCACATTTAGTAGCTTGTCCAGTGCTTGGACCAGCCCTTTGCGCATTGACTATTACGCAGGGAGTTTCCGTCATGAAGGCATATCCTATAAATTCTTGCATTAGGCTGAATCCGGGTCCGGAAGTGGCTGTCATGGCTTTGGTTCCAGCCCAGCTTGCACCTATAATGGCGCCTATAGAAGCCATTTCATCTTCCATTTGAATGGCTATCCCGCCAACTTGTGGTAGTCTTCTTGCCATGTGTTCAGCTATCTCGCTTGCCGGTGTGATAGGGTATCCTGCGAAAAATCGGCAACCCGCAGTTATGGCTCCTTCAGCGCATGCCTTGCTTCCTTGCCAAAAACATGTATTTGGTTTAGCAATTCTCATCTGTCGTATCTTCCTTGTTGTTCAAAAGTGAATGCATAATCCACTGGAATTAATCTTTTGTTGTTAAACAGCTTTTTGGAACCTTAATGCTAAAAGGTTTTATCTGACAGTCGCTTATTCACTAGACTAGATTTGGAGGCTGAAAATTGGAAAGAGACATAGTGGATTACGCTTTAGAGTATGCTAGAAGCAAAGACGTTGAATATGCAGAGGTTAGGGCGCAAAGTAGGAAACTTGAGCAGTTAATGTTGAAGAACGGGATTTTGGAGGCTTTTCTCTCTTCTGTTGACAGCGGTTTCTGTGTTCGAATATTGGCAGAGGGCGGCATCGGCTTTGCTTCAACAAACAAATGGACAAAAGATGAAGCTAAAGCTATAGTGGACATTGCTTGCAGATTCGCCAAAGCGGCCAAGCGTAAGGATAAGATAAAATTTGTTGAAGAGAAAGCTGTGGAAACGACTTGGGAAGTGGAACAGAAGAAAAAAATAGAAGATGTAGATTCTGAAACAAAAATCAAGCAGTTCTTAGGTATAGACAAGGCATTGACTTCTCAAGCAGTGAATCTTCCGGCAAGAGCGCTCCAGTGCGCAATAAATTTAACAGAGAAATATTTTGTCAATACTGAAGGTTCATGTATATCTTCATTTGTTCCGAAAATAGATGCTTTTAGCTTTATTACTGTTGTTGAACAAGGGAAGAGTGAGCAGGCATATGCTCAGTTCGGTTACTGTGGCGGTTGGGAAGCCTTTGATAAGTGGCGAATGAGTGAAAAGCTGATTCACGATGCGAATGTTCTGAAGAAGGTTATTACGGAGGCGAAAGCGGTGAAACCTGGTACAATGGATTTAGTGTGTGGTTCAGAGGTTACAGGCATAGCTGCTCATGAATCTTGTGGGCATCCTATGGAAGCTGATAGAATTTTAGGTAGAGAGATGAGCCAGGCTGGAAGATCCTTCATATATGAAGGTAGTCCATTCTGGGTTGGAACGAAAATTGGAAGCGACGTTGTTACAATAGTTGATGATCCAACAATAGAACACAGCTATGGTTATTACAAATATGATGATGAAGGAATAAAAGCGAGAAGAAGATATCTCTACAAAAACGGAACCATCAACGAGTTTTTGCATAATAGGGAAACCGCTGCAAAACTGGGTACAAGAAGCAATGCGTCGTCAAGATCCGTAAATTATGATAGAGAAGCAATAGTGCGGATGGCGAACACTTTTGTTCTTTCAGGCGAAATGACTCAAGAAGAACTGATTGAGGACGTGAAAAACGGCGTTTACATGGTTTCCTTCACTGAATGGAACATAGATGACAAACGTTTCAATCAGCGTTACGTCGGTAGGGAAGCCTACATAATAGAAAATGGTGAACTGAAAAATCCAGTTGCAAGACCGGTGATCGAAACAACAACGTTAAAGTTCTGGAGTGCAGTTGATGCCGTTTCAAAAAACGTGAAGTTCGACGCGGCTACATGCGGAAAAGGCGATCCAATGCAGGGAATTCCTGTTTACACAGGTGGTCCATCTATCCGGCTAAGAGGTGTTCATGTAAAATGAGTGAGATTCTTGATAAAACTGAAGAAATAGTTAAGAAGGCAAGATCCATTGGTGCTGACGAAGTTATCGCCAAAACATCCTTCGGTAAATACAGACAAACACGTTTCAGTAATAATCAAATTGACATAACTGTAGCATGGAACGATTATGTGACAGATGTTGCATTGTCTTGGAAAAAGAGAGTAGTGGTAACTCAGATACGAAACTTTCAGAACGTAGATGAACAGTTGAAGCAGCTTTTCGAAATCGCAAAAGTCGCAAAGGAAAATCCGATGTTCGGAGGATTTGCGAAAGGAAAATTCAAGTATGCTCTAAGCTCGGCTGATAAAAAACTTGAAGAATTGGAAAACCCGTCTGAATACGTTTTTGAAGCTATAGAAGCTGCAAAAAAAGTAGCTGGACCCGACGCTAACAGTGGCGGTATACTTTTCACAAAACTAGAAGATACATATTTAGTGTCATCTGAAGGACCTATAGGCGTCGATAGTAGGTCAGCAATCGAGTTCTCCATAAGAGTTTTCTCGCAGAGGGAGGCTTCAGGCCACAGCGTTGAATGCAGTTCAACTTTGAAGAACTTCAACCCTTCTAGAGCTGGGTTAGAAGCCGGCGAAATCGCAAAGCTTGCAAAGAATCCTAAAGTTGGTGACGAAGGAGTATACAATGTGATTCTAAGTCCGCTTTTTGCCGGTTCAATGTTGGGCATGTGGGCTTCAATGGCTTCAGCTTTTAACGTTATGATTCAGCTGTCAATATTTGTGAATAAACTAGGACAAAAAGTGTCATCTGACATCGTGACCATAAAAGATAACCCAGCATCATATTCAGTTTCCCACCGCGTTTTCGACGATGAGGGAGTGCCGATAAGAGAGAACATCTTCATTGACCATGGAATACTGAAGACTTACCTGCATAATACTTCGACAGCTAAAATATTTAAGACGGAAACAACGGGCAACGCTGGATTAGTTGTTCCGAATCCTTGGAATGTTGAAATGGGCGTTGGAAACACTGGTAAAGATGAAATGTTCAGAGAAGTCAAGAGAGGATTATATCTAACGAATACGTGGTACACTCGCTTCCAAAATTATAAGAAGGGAGACTTCTCAACAATACCGAGGGACGGCATTTTCCTGATAGAGAACGGCGAGATAAAACAATCCTTGAAAGATATTCGTCTAAGCGACAACGCGCTAAATATGCTAAACAGCATTGCAGGTATATCTA
>DAOVFL010000011.1 GCA_030672945.1 Candidatus Bathyarchaeota archaeon
GCCTTCCAAGACTCTAGATTTGACTTGTTGCCATGGCATTCTAATAAGAATGGAAAAATATACGTGTAATGAATGGTTATGCGGTTTTAGAGCAGACGATAAAGCTTCACAAACACCAATGTACATAATTAAACTTAATAGGTGGTCTTGTATATACAAACGGGAAAAGGTGAGCCATATGGAAAGGCAAGGGCAACAGTCCCGGTATCTTTGGGTTCCAGGTGCAACAACGGTCGGCGTTGTATGCCCGGACGGGGTTATTCTGGCTTCTGAAAAACGTGTGTCATACGGTTATCTTGTCGTCAGTAAGGGTGGCAAGAAAGTTTTCAAAATTACCGATCACATAGGTGCTGCATGCGCCGGACTTGTTTCAGACATGCAGATACTCACTAGACAAGTTGAAGCCTACGCAAACCTGCATAGTCTAGACGTGAGCAGACCAGTTTCTGTAAGGTCAGTAGCTAAACTCATGTCAAATCTACTCTTTAACCGTAGACTTGCACCATTGATTACACAAACAATTGTAGGTGGAATAGACAAGGAAGGAATGTCGCTTTATGTGCTGGACATTTTAGGTTCAGTAATACCAGATAAATATGCAGCTGTAGGCTCCGGAACAGAAATTGCAATCGGAGTGCTTGAAGAAGGATACAAAGAAGATTTGACGATGGAAAAAGCAAAAGATTTAGTTGTTAGATCAGTAAAGTCAGCCATACGCAGAGACATCATGAGCGGGAATGGAATAGACTGCCTACTAATAACTGAAGATGGAATACAAGAAGAGTCAATTAAACTTCAAACCTAAAACCCGTTACAAAGCTTAAATTGACGCCAAATCTAGCCACTATTCGAAAGCGCGATCATTGACAGCCAAAATAGGGAGAAAGTAGATTGTCATTTCAGCTGAGCATGGAAGAGGGAGAATTCCTCGTCAGACTAGCACGTAGAGTTGTAGAAGAGTATTTAAAAACTAGGAAACAAGTGAGAGTCCCGGAAAGCACATCTCAAAAGCTGTTACAACCTCGCGGAGTTTTTGTCACAATAAACAGCGTAAAAAATGGGGAGAAAAGGTTAAGAGGGTGCATTGGTTATCCGTATCCCGTTGCCCCGCTGACCCAAGCAGTTATTGAATCTGCCACAAACTCAGCAACTCAAGACCCTCGCTTCCGTCCGATTTCATTAAGTGAACTCGAAGATGTAGTCTTCGAGGTAAGCGTACTCACTCCACCCCAGATAATTAAGGTGGAAAAACCAAGCGAATATCCCTCTAAAATTAAGGTTGGAGAAGATGGTTTAATCATTGAAAAAGGCTTGTCAAAAGGGTTACTTCTTCCTCAAGTGCCTGTTGAATGGAAATGGAATGAAGAGGAATTTTTATGTCAATGTTGTATTAAGGCTGGTTTACCACCAGACTGCTGGTTGCTTAAGTATAGCAAAATCTTCAAGTTTCAAGCTATAATTTTTGAGGAAGAAAAACCCAGAGGTGAAGTGAAACGGAAAGCCCTCGGTGGGAAGTAGTTCCATGCGAGTTTATTTTTCTCCATGCGGCATAGGCCTCGGACATGTTGGACGATGCATTCCAATCGCTAGAAAACTGCTAGAGAAAAACATTGAGGTGATGTTCTCCACTTATCAAGAAGGAATACAATATGTTGAACAGGAGAAGCTTCCCCTTACAAAAGCTCCACCAATCGGTTTTCAAGTTAAGCAGGACGGAACAATAGATTTTAGACAAACAGCGGTCAATCCAGGCCCATTTCTTTCATCCTTTACCTTTATGAAACAGATCAACGCTGAAATAGAAACAATTCAAAGGTTCAAACCCGACGTGGTTGTTTCAGACTCCCGCGCTTCACCTTTATTGGCGTCGAAAATCTTAGAAATACCTAGAATCTGTATCCTAAACCAGTTTCAGGTTATAATTCCACGGAAGAACCATTTTTTGCGTTTAGCAAGATTTGCAGATTTCATAACACTTGTAGTAATCGGAAAGATTTGGACAAGTGGAAACGCAGTTTTAATACCGGACTTTCCTCAACCATACACTATAAGCACTGGTAACCTCAACATCCCAAAATCCTACAGAAAAAAAGTAAAGTTGATCGGGCCAATCTTATCGAAACATCCAAATGACCTGCCAACTGAAGAAGAACTGCGAAAAAAATTAAAGTTGCCTATGGACAAACCAGTTATCTTCGCCCCCATCAGTGGCCCTATCAGAGAGAGGGCTTTCTTGACGAGAATTTTAGGGAAAATTTTTCTGGATTTCCCAGAGAAATACGAAATTGTCTTCTCTCTTGGTTACCCAAATGCAGACACAGAACCAATACGTCACAGTAATTTGAGAATTTATAAATGGGTTCCGAACCGCTTTGAATACTTGAAAGCATGTGATTTGGTTATAAGCCGTGCAGGCCATGGAACCATAACGCAGTGCATGTGTTACGGAAAACCCATGGTTCTTGTGCCAACGCCCAGCCACACAGAACAGCTCAACAATGCGAAACAGGCTGAAAAACTAGGTGTTGCAAAGGTGGTTGAGCAGAGAAAATTAAATAAAGAAAAACTTTTAGAAAAAATGCAGCAAATCTTTGAAAACGATATTCCAAAGATGCTTGAATACACTCAGGCAGAAGTCCTAGAATACAACGGCTTAGAAAACGCCACTAGAACAATAATTGAAATGGCGGAAAAAACGGGTTAACAAGTATTTAACGGTTAAAATAAAAACAAGTATTTTAAGTCAAACAGCTATAAAATAAAAGCATGTTCTTGCCACCTGAAATTCTTGAAGAAAAAATTCGAAACATATTAGCTGAAGACATCGGACAAGGCGATATAACTACAGCATTAATTGTTCCTGTAGACAGTACTGCAGAAGCTGAAGTGATAGCAAAAGAAGCAGGAGTCATAGCTGGAATGGAAGAAGCAAAAATCCTATTGCAAAGTTTGGGACTCAAAGTCGATATCTTAGTTCAGGATGGAGAAAAAGTCAAAGCAAGAGACATATTGATGAAGATTTCTGGAGACACTCGGACAATACTTTCCGGTGAACGTACACTTCTGAATATCATCTCCCGCATGAGTGGCATAGCAACAACCGTAAGAAAATTAATAAAGAAAATTCGGAAAGGCAAGCTCAAAACTAGAGTGGCATGCACCCGAAAGGTTGCACCAGGTCTTCTCTATTTCGATAAAAAAGCAGTGTCAATAGGTGGTGGTGACACGCATAGACTTCACCTAGATGACATGATTTTAATAAAGGATAACCACATCGCAGTTGTTGGAAGCATTAAGAAGACAATAGAAAAAGTTAGAAAAGAAGCTTCATTCAGTAAGAAAATTGAGGTTGAAGTAACAAGAGCTAAGGACGCCGTAACTGCTGCAAAAGCTGAAGCAGACATAATAATGCTGGACAATTTTTCTCCAAAACAAATAGGAAAAGCTGTAAATTTACTGAAAAAAGAACATTGTTATGGAAAGGTTCTACTTGAAGCGAGTGGCGGAATCACCACAAAAAACATTTTTGAATACGCATCAACAGGAGTCGACATAGTAAGTCTAGGAGAAATAACGGACAGCGCCAAAGCAATGGACATAAGCCTTAAAATTACAAAAGCTAGGAAAAAAGTAAACCTGAAATAGCGAGTGCTCCGCGTATAAACTGAAGTTACACGGAGAGACATATGCACTCAGCTATTAAGTAAACAACATCATGGTCAGCACTATGAGATTTAGAGTCGTATGTGCAACTGCAGAGATGACATATGAATGCCAATGATGGTAAATGTAGCCTAACAGCAATCCCATAAGAAATGCTGAAATGGTGTAAACCGCTTGTGGATCGAAATGGAAGAGTCCGAAGGCTAGGGAAGATACAAGCAAGGCTAATACTAGGGAGTATTTACTGTTGATCGCGTTCTGTAGAAAACCTCTAAATATGAACTCCTCGCAAAACCCAGCAAGAGACAAAGTAGCTACCACTGAAAGCAACCCATACGGAGAACCACTCATGTTTATGATTAAACTATTAGTTTCTTCAATAGCCTCGCTAACGCCGAAGATAGAGATCATTGCAGCAGAGATGATCAAATTCGCGAACAGAAGAAGGGCGCCCATAGCAACGCCCAACAGAATAGTTCCAAGCCTTATATCTAACCCTATATAACTTCCAATGTTAACTCCTCTGTAAAGCATATATCCCAATGGAATTACTATCAGAAACAGTTCTCCAAATACCATCGCAATACCATATCCAAACAAAATGAAAAAAGCAGCTCCAAGGAATAAGGAAATTATGAAAGTAACCACAACCGCCACAGTGGCCACAAAAGGAGAGATACTATTACCATCTTCTTCCATAGAATCCACTCTTCAATGTATCTTTATCTCCTCCATGTAAAAAGATTTTTGCTGCAGTTTTTATTATGCATTGGAATAATTATTATATTTTCTTTGTTAAGAAGCACGAACGTTTCGTTCTATACTTTTGAAGTTAATTCTAAAGCTCGGAAACCCCTAGCACATGG
This sequence comes from Candidatus Bathyarchaeota archaeon, assembly GCA_030672945.1. Taxonomy (GTDB): domain Archaea; phylum Thermoproteota; class Bathyarchaeia; order Bathyarchaeales; family Bathycorpusculaceae; genus SOJA01. Next base: position 4,530 of record DAOVFL010000011.1, read on the forward strand.
ATTCAGCATTTCCATGATATTAACTTTCTTCAGGATTTCTTCCGTGTCCTCTGCAAAACCCTTTACGTCGTGTTCCGCAGCTATTAAGGAATGAAGACATATTCCTTTTTCAACCGGTCTAAACTGACATTTAAGGGGTAAACCCAGCAGAACTGTTTGGTTTTCTTTCAGAGCTTTACTACATGCATATAGTATCGCATGTGCTCCAGCAGTTAATTCTGCAATTCGCACTGGAATACTTTCCTTGCCTATAGCTAAGACTTCAACTCTATATTTTTGTCTAATTTCACCAGCGATTTTCCTGAGCCTGGGTAGAATCTTGATGAGATGACGTTTCGCTTTACTTGAAACTCTTATGTTGGAGAATTGAATTGGAGACAACCGCTCAAGCGGGATAGCGCCTAAAGACATGTCAAGATGAACAACATCTGCCCTAACTGTACCAAGTAGTTCTCTGCATAACTCTGCTTCATGCACTATAACTTCATGCCCATATTTCGCATCTGCAAAAATAGGTTCAGCTAAACAAGCTCTGGACTCTCTATATGGCGATTTGACCAATATAGCCGCGGCTGCAACAATTAATTGAGGTTCAAACTTTTTGTTTAGTATGGCGGTGGATGAATCCGCTGCGATGATTTTCAAGCATTTCACCTATCTTTCCGTAAATAATTCTTGAAGTTTACCTTTGTTACCTTATAGTGCTATTGGCTTTAGATGCATTCCTAAAATAAATATTTCTGAGCTTTTGGATCTGCTTGCCTTTGGTTTTACTATTTTAACAATCTGAAAATGCTGTTTCAATTCTTCAATAAAACCGTTAAGCATGTCTCCTTGGAAAACCTTTACAAAAAAGTTTCCAGAAGGCTTGAGTGTTTTTAATGATATTTTTAGTGCTTGTTGAGCTAGATCTATTTGACGGGCATGATCCACCTCCCAAATTCCAGAGATGTTTGGTGAAGCATCTGAAATTACAGCATCAGCCTTTCTCGGGAGAAACTTCAATATTCGCTGCAGTGTATCTTCTTCCGTTACATCGCCTATTATTGTTCGAACGTTACACCATGAGAAGGACTCGATAGGTCTTATGTCAACACCTAAAATAAAACCCTGGTTCCCAACAATCTTTCTTGTGGCTTCAATCCAACCGCCTGGTGCTGCACCCAAATCAACAACAACACTTCCATTTTTTATGAAATGATGTTTTTTTACAGTTTGAAGCAATTTGTAAACGGCTCTGGAACGATATTTCTCTTCTTTCGCCTTTTTATAGTAATAATCTCTCTTACGCTCTTGCATCCATGCTTTAGGCAAAATTAGCTGTCACCTGACTCGCTCGACTCATTTGAGGCTAGAAATAGAAGCCATTCTGTGAGTTTTTCGCAGTTTTGCGGTGAAATAGCGCTTGATGAGTCGCATCTTGGACTTTCTGGGCACATTAGGCAGGGGCAGTCTGTTATAGAATCCAGTGATGCTGGTAGCCTTTTTGGATAAAGCCTGAATGTCCATCTTCCGTTGCAAAGCTCCTTTTCCCTACGGATTAGTCCCTTACCCTCCAGCTTAATGGCTGTTCTGGAGCCTTCTCTACTGCTTCCTCCTAATTTTCGCCACAGTTCAGACTGAAGTATACCTTGACAGGCGTTGCCTATTATTAATTGCAAGGCTTTTTGTTCCAAATCAATACGTCTCGGCATTTCTATCAGTTCCAAACTTCCAAGTTAATATATGTCCAGTTTCAGATAAAAATGTGTATGTTAAGTGCACGAAGAAACATGATGAAGGAAAATAATTTGAAGAGGAAAACACAGTGGAACTTTACTGTTTAGGAATTGAATCAACAGCGGATGACTTCGCAGTTGGAATAACAACATTCAACGGAAAAATACTAGCAAACATAATAAGCGCGTACGTTCCTATGGAGGGAGGAATACATCCAAGGAAGGCAGCAAGACACCACGCAAGAGTGGCAAGCAGAGTCATAGAAGAAAGCTTAAAAAATGCAGGAATAAAACCTAGGAATCTATCAATTATAGCGTTCTCTCAAGGTCCAGGTCTCGGTCCATGCCTCCGTACAGGCGCAACTGTGGCTAGAACTCTGGCTTCATATCTAGGCATACCCCTTGTGGGAGTTAACCACTGCGTTGCACACATCGAAATAGGAAAACTGAAAACAGATGTTGAAGATCCAGTCACGTTATATGTTTCTGGTGGAAACACCATAGTTTCGGCCTTTGATTCTGGTCGTTACAGAGTTTTTGGCGAGACTTTAGATATTGCCCTTGGAAATTGCTTAGATGTATTTGCGAGAGAGGCTGGACTGCATCAAAGCGTTGGCGAACCTTTCGGGGCTGTTGTTGAAAGGTATGCTGCAAAAGGAAAGAGGTTGATTCCTCTGCCTTACACAGTTAAAGGTATGGACATGTCCTTCAGCGGCTTATTAACCGCAGCTATTAGCCTACTTAAAAGGGGAGAGCACAAGCTTGAGGACTTATGTTACAGCCTTCAAGAGACCGTGTTCTCCATGGTTACTGAAGTTACCGAACGGGCTTTGGCGCATACAGAGAAAGAAGAAGTGTTGCTTACTGGTGGAGTGGCCGCCAATAAAAGATTACAATCGATGATTAGGTCTATGGCGGAAGAGCATGATGCTGAATTTTGTGTTATGCCAAAGGAATTCGCGGTTGACAATGGGGCCATGATTGCGTGGACAGGCGTGTTAGCCTATAAGTATGGTGTTGTTACGCCGATTGAGGAAAGTGTTGTGAAGTTGAAGTGGCGGCTAGAAGAGGTTGAAGTCCTTTGGGTGAAATGAAACAGTCAGTTCTAATGAAGAAAGGAGCAGAAGCTAGTCTTTACCTTGCAGATTGGCATGATAGAAAAGTGATAATGAAAAAGCGTTTGCCAAAGAAATATCGGTTACCAGAACTAGATAAGCAGGTTAAAACCTACAGAACAATTCATGAACCTAAATTGATTCACGAGGCCAAAAAAGCAGGAGTACCTACACCCACCATATTTTTAGTGGACGTTGAAAGTGCCACAATTATAATGGAATACATAGAAGGTAAACAAGTAAAAAAGTTGTTGAGCAAGACTTCTAGAAGTGAGAGGCAGCATATATGCCTTGAAATCGGCGAGTTGATAGGTAAACTTCATAGGTACGGAATAATTCACGGCGACTTGACAACATCAAACATGATTCTCAATTCTGAAGGAAAAATATTCTTTGTAGATTTCGGACTTGGGGAAAAATCGAAAGAATTAGAAGCTAGAGGAGTAGATTTACACCTTATGAAAAGAGCTCTTCAAAGCACACATTTCAGATTTGCAGAAGAATGTTTCAGCACCGTGATTGAAGGCTATTCCAAGATGTTAAGCTCTGAAAATGTTAAAAACATTTTAGGTAAAATTAAGGAGATAGAGAAGAGAGGACGTTATATTGCTGAAAGAGAAGGTGACTGATAAATGATCAAGACCGTTCGGTGCATAACTTTTCATGTTTCAAATTTAGAAGCAGCAACGAAATTCTATGAGGAAACGTTAGGTTTAGAAAGGAAGTATAAATACTCGAGTTATGTGGGTTTTGAATGTGGTGGAGTAGAAATCGGATTAATTCCAAAGCTTATGGAAGGACAAAAAGTAAGCGCACCATCTCCTTCTGTGGAGTTTCTTGTATGCAACATAGAAGTCTACAAAGAATTACAGAATAAGGGAGTGAATTTCATCAAAGAACTGCATGAGGAGCCTTGGGGTGGAAGACAAGCGGTCTTCACAGATCTAGACGGCAACATCCTAGAAATAGTGCAAATAAACTGGAAAAAATACTTTACCGTGTCAGCTGAAGGTGCTGAGAAAAAGTCGTGAAGTAAAATGAATTTTCAGTTAAAGGGTAAAGTCATATTTTTTGCAACGGGTAACATTCACAAGTTTAATGAAGCCCGTGAAGTGTTCAGTGAATATAAGATATCGGTGGGCATGCTTAGGTTTAAATCCTTGGAGATTCAAAATGACAGCTTGAAGGTAATCGCGAAAACAAGCGTTTTAGACGCCTTCAGTAGATGTAATTTGCCCTTGATAGTGGAAGATGCCGGATTATCCATAGATGCATTAAAGGGATTCCCAGGACCGTACTCTGCCTATGCTTATAAAACCATAGGCAACAAAGGCTTACTGAAACTCATGGAAAACATCGAAAACAGAGAATCCAAATTCCATTCAGTAATAGCATACTACTCGACAGAGTTAAAGTCACCGAAATGCTTCAAAGGAGAAGTTGCAGGAGAAATAACAAGAGAGGAAAAACCGGGAAGCAGAGGATCAGGCTTCGGTTTTGACCCTATTTTCAAACCGGCAAAGAGCAACAAGACATTCGCTGAGATGACTACGATGGAGAAAAACAGGCTGTCCCATAGAGCTCAAGCTCTAAGAAAATTCGCTGAATGGTATCGCAAAACTTCAAAAATCAAACAGGGATCCTAATCAATAATTTTAAATATATGTCTATACTCGCTCATACAGAGTCGAGGGGATAAGCAATGCCAAAGAAGGAACATGGAAAATCTCATTCAATGAGACCAATGAGCAAGCGTCCTCCAAGTTGGTGTAAATACCAGCCAGAAGAGGTGGAGGCCCTAGTCATTAAACTGGCAAAAGAGGGCCACCCCGCAAGCATAATAGGAACAATTCTAAGAGATCAATATGCAATTCCCTTGGTTAAACCTTTCACTGGAAAAAAAATAACGCAAATACTTAAAGAGGTAGAGCTGGCACCATCAATGCCGGAAGATCTCGGAAATCTACTGAAAAAAGCTGCAAGACTTACTGCACACCTCGAAAAAAACAGAAAAGATTTACACAACAAAAGGGACCTCCAGATGATCGAAGCGAAAATCTACAAACTCTCAAAATATTACAAACGTAAAGGCGTTCTGTCGCTTAAATGGAAATACCGAGCAAAAACCGCAACTATAGTCTAGTAATTCGTCCCGCATGTTCTGGAGACTGTTCAACATATTTCGATGTTGAAAATCTAAGAGCATAGAATTTCTTCAGTGAATTTTTGTAAGGTGCATCGTCATTTTTAAATAAACCAGCCTCTCTAGCCTAGTCGTGGTGCTTATGACTTTAACCGAAAAGCAAATCACAGGTTTTCTGGATTCAGCTTCACATGCAGCTGAAACAATATCAGAAACTGTCAAGGAGAAAGGGATTATTCATGTTTTTTCACATTTTGATACTGACGGGCTTTCAGCTGCAGGCATTATTGGAAGAGCCTTGTTTAGGCTTGACGCAAAATTTCGGATTAGGATAACTCAGTGGATTGACGAGAAAATTATGAATGAAATTCTTTCAGAAAAGCCTCAGCTATTAGTTTTTACGGATTTAGGAAGCGGTTACATCGACTTATTAAGTGAGAAGCTTGCGGATTTTAAAATTGTAATCCTAGATCATCATCAAGTGAGTGGACAACAAACATCCAACATTGTACATGTAAACCCGCATCTACATGAGATAGATGGAGCACGGGATATTAGCGGTTCGGGCGTTGTGTATTTCACGGCTAAAGCCATGGATAAGGCTAACGTTGACATGGCACCCATAGCTGTTGTTGGAGCCCTCGGAGACATGCAAGACAAGTATGATCAACGAATGCTTGGAGGAATGAACGAAAAAATAGTTGAAGACGCAAAAAACGCTGGATCTCTAACAGTTGAGAAAGACCTGATATTTTTTGGCAGAGAAACACGACCCATCCATAGAACGTTGGCATCTACGACCAATCCGTTTATCCCTGGCATAAGCGGTGAAGAAGATAAGAGTTTAGCTTTTCTAGTAAGTTTAGACATAAGACCTAAGCAAGGTGAAAAATGGCGAGCTTTAAGAGACCTTTCTGAAGAGGAGAAGAAAAGACTATGCTCAGCCCTTGCAGACCATTTGCTATCAAAAGGTTTACACTATGAAGTTTCAAATCTTATTGGGCACGTTTATATTTTAAACCGCGAGGAACCTTGGACTCCGCTTAGAGACGCAAGAGAATTCTCTGTCTTGTTGAATGCAACTGGACGTATGGATAAACCGAGTCTCGGCGTAGCTGTATGTATGGGTGACAGAAGTTCAGCCCTTGAAGAATCGAACAAAGTGTTGGAAAAGTACAGAAGAAGCATAGGCAAGTATCTTGGATGGGTTATGGAAAAACCTGAAAGAATGGAGGAGTTGAAAAACATATATGTTATTCACGGTGGAGACTACGTAGAAGACAAAATAGTAGGGGCAATCTCGTCCATAATATCAATGAGCAGCCCAAACCCTGAAAAACCGTTGATTATGTACGCCAATGTAAAAGAGGAAGGAATAGCGAAGTTTTCAGCAAGAACGTTAGATATGATAACTGACAAGGGAGTTAACCTTGGAGAAATCATGCAAGTTGCTGCTGACAAGTGTCTTGGAAAAGGTGGAGGACATAATGTGGCGGCAGGAGCACAAGTGCCCTTGAAGAACGTTAATACCTTTATAAAACTTGTTAACGAGCTTGTTGAAAAACAGTTGAAAGGTGAGAAAATTGGAAGCTGAGATCACGTTAAAATACAAGGATGCTAAGGATGCTGAAGCCGTAGCGAGAGCTGTTTCACCAGACAACATCAAGACACCACCTGGCTTGTCCATCAAGACAACGAGCAAAGGAAACAAAGTTGTCACACATATAGAATGCAAAAGGAAGATTCCAACATTCATCGCTACAATTGATGACCTACTATTCTGCGTTTCAACAGCCGAAAAAACCCTTCAAATAGCAAAGAAAAGGATATAAAAAGCATCTTTTTTGCAAACGTGAGAGTAAGGTTAAATAGACATTTTATTGTAAAGTTAGAAGGCTAAACTCCAATACGAGTAGAATGTAAGTGAGAAAATGCTGGACATCAAGATTATCCGTGAAAATCCTGAACTTGTGAGAAACAATCTAAAGAAGAGGGGAGAACCTGAGAACCTTAAAATGCTGGATAAACTCATCGAGTGTGACAATGTATGGCGTCAACGCCTAACGAAATTAAACGAGCTTCGACATGAAAGAAGACTGGTAACAACAGAAATTGCAATGTTGAAAAAGAAAGGAGAAGATGTCAGTAGTAGAATCTCGAAGGCAAAAACAATTGATGTGGAAATCACAGCTTTAGAAAAACAGGTAAATAGACACGAAGAGAAAGTGCATCATTATCTCATACAGATTCCAAATCTCTTGCATAAATCAGTTCCAATAGGTAAAGATGAACATGATAATGTTCCAATTAGGATGTGGGGCGAAAAACCCACGATCGATTTTCCCATCAAAAACCACATAGATTTAGGACTAAGCTTAGACATAATGGACATTGAAAGAGCTGGAAAAGTCGCTGGAGCTAGGTTCTTCTACTTAAAGAAAGAATGTGTTCTACTTGATATGGCTCTGATAAACTTCGGCCTAGAAGAAATGATCAAGAAAGGATATACACCCATAGAACCACCATTCCTCATGAGACGTAAACCATATGAAGGCGTTGTAGCTCTAAGCGATTTCGAGAAAGATCTATACAAAATTGAACACGAGGACTTATACCTGATTGCGACTTCAGAGCACCCCATGGCAGCAATGCACATGAATGAAGTGTTAAAAGCGCAAAGTCTTCCACTTAAACTTGTTGGAGTAAGTACAAACTTTAGAAAGGAAGCTGG
>DAOVFL010000073.1 GCA_030672945.1 Candidatus Bathyarchaeota archaeon
AGCATGTATAATATTGCGTTAATCCTTTCGGGAAAGAGAAATAAGCCTTATGCTATCAGATTACCAGTTAGACGGATGCAATTCCAGAGCATGAGGCTTGAAGCATAGGGTAATATTTGCAGTTATTCATGAGTTTTTGAATACAGATGAATTTGAAGATTTTCTATGTTGAATGGCAGGAGTAGAATCACGATAAAGTAGAGAAGTCGAATTTCATACACCAAACGCCTTCGATGACAAACCAGAGTTGGTAGATAAGAAAAATGGAAACAAACGACTTGGTTAAAACTTCAAAAATCATCATTCAACATCAAATGCTTGATTGTCTACTAACGCAGCTGCTGAAACTCTTCTGTTTTCATCGAGATTAACAAAGTGAGGTTTAGCTTTTGTTTCCTTTCGTATCCAATGATGGACAAATGACTCAGCTACTGTGTGCATGCTTGTTATGGTTGTTCCCATTGTTTGCCGTAGTTGCGGGCTAGTACGAGTAGGTCTTTCCAGTCTATTTTTTCGTCGCTGTTGAAGTCTGCTTCAGCAACGTAGCAGGGTTCACCTTCATGACACCCGTAAGCCATAGCAAAAATCAACAGATCCTTCCAATCCACCTTGCCATCTTCATTAATGTCACCTTCCAATCCTGAAATGATAACAAGTGCATCCCATACCGTTGCGTTGGTATAAGCGATGTACCAGTTGTCATCTAAGTCACTTTCACCAGCGAGGGGAGGGATGATCGCCATGAACGTATAGTTGCCATCGGAAACACCTGTAGTGTCCCACATGAAAGTTAGCTCTCGAGTAGTGTTTGCTCCTGCCCTTTCGCTTCCCCATAAATCGTAGACTTCTTGCTCTCCCAATTGGATTGGATTAACGAAATCATCCTTCTTCGGATTATCCGGCAAACTGGTACCGTTATAGTCGAGGATAACACTGAAGTTCACGGTCATAGTTCCAAGGTTTACAACCGTAACCGTAATATTAACAACCGACCCACTGGGAACCTCCTTGAAGTGTGGGTAAGGTAGCTCTACACTATCGATCGCAACATTCTTCTCTATTTTTATTCGTTGTTCTTTGAAGTCAGATTTGGTTTCGTTATCAGTGACGGTCAGTTTGACCATGTAAGTTCCGTATTCCATGTACCTATGCGTTACATTCACATATTTGGGAGGGGGACCAGTTTCGTTTGGGGAACCATCACCAAAGTCCCAAGAGTACGTGGTGATTATTCCATTTGGATCATAACTCGTTGAGCCGGTGAAATTCACAAGTGTCTTATATATATCTATTTCCTTTGGGTCGTAGTCGAAAGAAGCCACAGGGATGCTGGTATAGAAGGAACCATCTTCGGCTATATGCAGGATAGGCTTTAAATCAGTGTCATAAGGCTTTGTGTTCTTGAGATCTAAATCGCATTTACCGGAACGTAAGACTTCGAATTCAATTATAGTCAGGGTTCCGCTGCCGTTCGCGCAGACTGGCCCTGTAAGCGAGCAACCCATAATTATCTCACCAGGTGTTATTTTCACCTCGAAAACGGTAGAGCCAACGTCGCTTAGAAAGGGTCCCTCTTTAACGAAGATGCACTTCAAGATCTCGGAATCAAATGTCAATGTCGCTTCCCATAGATTTAGGCATGTGACGTTAGCTATCGAGATGTTTATGGTGAAGTGCGCGTTTGGGTCGTGAAAATTTGTCTCGGGGTCCACGTACATTATGGCGGGCGGGGTGTGGAAGGAACCGTCTTTCAGAGTGTGATTGATTAGAGCCCAGTAGGGGTCATAGATTATTGTGTCGAGGAGGTGCAAGGTGGAGTTCCCTGTTGCTTGAACCAGAAAAGTTACTTTTGCCAAGGTTCCGTTGCCGGTGGTCCCCGCTTCCTCGTCTAGGAGCAGGTCGCTGAGTGTTATGTTGCCATGTGTGACCTTCACACGGGGAAAGTCACAGATGCTACCGTTTTGGCTGAACCATTTATCCGGGTCCACAACAATCATGGTCTGATTGGTATACAAAATGCGGTCATCATAACTCAGGTCAAACTTCCAAATGCTAAGGTTCCAAACATTGGCTATGCTTATGTTAATGGTGAAATACTGGTCTATGTCATAAACTGACTCTTCAGGACTGACAGAAATTACGGCAAGCATCAATTGTTGATCTGACGCAAAATTCACCTCTACTAACACCAAAGCATCTATCAACACGAAAATTAGTAGCATCATTGCAAGCGCACGCGCAATCTTTAACATTTTCCTCTCTCCCAATCACAAATAGTTTGATCAACAATTAACTGTTTCGGTGGAATCTTCTATCGTTTTGGTAACGGTTAGAATTGATGAAGGAATTAACTATGGAATAGTGTTCTATGGAAGATTGTTGCGTTAATGTTTTTAACGTCCCGCATATAAGAAATATTGGTGCGGCATACGATTCACAATAGCAACATCTCCCTTCCTCTCACTTTACACCACCGCACCGCTAAACATACCATTCCAATCTACAAATTTGAATTCGAAACTCAGTCCTATGAGGAAAAGAGAGATTAACATTAAAACGTGAAAGTCAAGAGATATCGCTATTTTCCCTTACTAATGTTTTCGAGAATGTGCATAAAACGACAACTATCACACAATCGGTCCTCTTTTGTTGCATTTCTCTTTCCACACTTAATACATTTGAAAGGTTCAATCAATTCTTGCTTTTGCAATCTATCTTCTAACATGTTTCCTCACAAATAAAACAAGCTTCTGGTAAACACATATGATTTATGAATTTGAAATAACGACTCGGAATTTACAATAGCATCATTTCGGAATAACACTTGCGGAGAAAGCTTCTATTATTATCAAGACCAGAAGAAAAAAAGGTTTAGTTTTCTCGACAAATATATTCAGCTCTCTCTTGGCACAATATTTCTGACTTTATGATTTCCAACCCTTCCTTCACCGGTTGCTCCAAGACTTTCTGATGTAGTTACCCTTTGTTTTTACAATCTCAGTGCGGGCGAAAGAGGATTGTAACATATTCGCGCACATCATAGGCTTCTGGAAAAAGGAGAATATGGAGAGACTGCTTTAGCGCTATAGTAGGGTTTTGCTCGGCAACGACGGTTTTCTGCGCTTCTTTGAAGCTGTTTTTGCTAGGATGACCGCGACTAATGTTAGGCTTATCAAGAGTGGCGTGAGTATGGCTGTGGGAAATTCAGGTATCCACTCAGTTCCAATCCACCGAAGTATCGTTCCATCCCAGCTTACTGCCCACCCGTCATCTGCGTTAACCATAAACACTGAGTTGAGCCAAGACCCTGTTGGGCTTGTCCAGCGCAACACAGCGCCTTCCGCATTTGCAATTGGCACACCCAAGCACAGCGCCACTATCACAACGAGTAAGCTTGCTTTTAAGCCAAAATTCCTCAACATGTCCCATCGCTTCTTCTATCTGAGGATTCAGTTATTATGGCTTATGGAAGAAACTTTGGTCGAATCGAATCTAGACTGAAAAAACAAAAATGTCACACCAATGTTACAAGCAAAAGTAACATTCCCATTATTTTATTCTAAAACTCTTTCGCGCGCGTAAAAAAGTCAGGCAAGCATAAATTAAAGGTGGGAAAAGGAATTCGAGTACTCAAAATGTTGTGTCAAAGCTCATAGAAGACTAGTTTAGATAACAGAAAGAAAAAATGTTAGACTCTAGCTTGAAAACTCCTTTAAACACGCAAAAACTTATTTAATTCTACAATATTAGAGTTTTCTGGCTCTTGATGAATGAAAATAAATCAAAAGAATTTAGCATGGATAAGTTACCTTGGTTCTACAAGTTAATTCTAAAGATTCCCGGAACCGATTTTCTTGAAAGCGCTGGTGGGATTTTTTGGGGCATCATTGTGCCAATTTTTATGTCCTTGGATGTATACTTAACGCTATTTTTGCTGGTGTTCTTCCCTTTTCCAATAAATGTCGTTTTGATAGCAACCATTCCAATTACGATTTTACTGATATTCATTAAGATCATCCTTGAAAGATTCATCAACTGGTGGAACTCGGTGTTTGGAAAATCTCGTTTTGAATGGAATGTTGAAAAAGCAGTGCAAGAATACGTTAGCTTGCTGAAGAAGAAGAAAGAGGAGAAAAACGAACAATAACCTGAAAATTCTCAACAATCGCGCGCGCTGCAACACCACGCTATTCAAACCAGAAGATGGCTAACGGGGCTCATTCCGGAGCTGAAATCAAAAGGGTTCACTACTCTAGCAGTGATGAATCCCCAGATGCATCCTTCAGAAGGAGTTCGTGCAATCGCAGGCGTATTTGAAGGAGAAATCAACATTTACGAGAGAGAACCCGAGAAAGGTTTGGAAAGATTCCTGAAAGTCAAGAAAATGTACAATCAAGAATGTTCAAAGAGTGAACTGCTTCTGCAAGCAGAAAAACTACAGGAATGAAACGCATGCTTGGGAAATTCAGAAGAATGGGGATTTGCGGGAGACATCTCCACTCTGGCAAGGATCGTTTAAACAGTTTATATTTTCTAACATTTAGTTTTCTGAAGATTTATAAGGCATTTGACTGACCGTATTGTAGGAAGAAGTTTTTCACATGCCTGTCTTTGAGTTAATGATAGCCATATTAGCTTTCATGTTTGGAGTTGTCGTCTTAACTTACTTCAGCGACAAGGCTGTTGAACATTAGTTGAAGATTGCTTATGCTTGGCGGATTTCCCCTATCTTGATAGGATTGTTGCTTGTTTCGGTTGGCACAGACTTGCTAGAAATTACGCACCAGTAGCTTTTATTATGGCCGCCGCCTTTTTTCGTTTTCTATGAAACCAAGTGTTTTCATGGGAAAAGGCGATTAACTGAGTTAGCGGGAAAGTGATAGAAGAGTTCACTGATCTCCAAGATGCGCATATATTCTGTAAATTTACAGTGGTAAGAATTAATAATGGTCTAAGATTATTGTAGCTTAACGGGTGTGTTTGAATGCTTTATGAGGATAACTTTGCTAGAACTATCAACTCTTGTTTGCAAAACATTATGAAAG
>DAOVFL010000027.1 GCA_030672945.1 Candidatus Bathyarchaeota archaeon
CATATTGTCGGCATCTTCATAGAAAACAACACTCTTGTTGCAAGCCACAGCATAACACTAACAGACTTGTTACCTGAAACAAAGTATTACTTCCGTGTTCAAAGCGAAGGTTCTGGAGGCATGGCTACCAGCAAAGTTTTAACCTTTACCACGCCTAAACAACCATAATCAGGGTCATGTACAGGCTGTCATGTTTTCTATTCTATCTTGTCTAATCAGTCGTCACAGTGTTTGTGTCTGTCTATTTCGCCTTTAACGAAACCAAAACACCAAGCTTTTTTTTTAACATGCTGAAGCGGAAATGAGAAAGATGTCTTTCGATGAGTTAATTTGTAAGCGGTAAAGGAACGCAAAAGCTTACCATTACAAGATTCAAGGAAGGTGAAAGACGCTTGCGCCCGCTTTCAAACTTATACCTCTCAAATCCTGTACGTCTACTCATGTCCGTACCCATCAAGGTGTGCCTTTATGAAGCCAAAAAGCCACGCTATTTTTTTGAAAGCTTGCTGAAGCGGGAACAGCAAGACTACTTTTCGATGGGTTAACCTGTAACCAACAAGCAAATATCGAAGTCCTATCAGGACGGCGGTGGGAGAAAACGGTTTTATTTTTTTATGAGATGAATAGTGGCCACCGTAGCCGTACCAGCAATTCTCTCTCCAAAGAGCTTTCCATGTTTTTTTACATCTGTGATAGAATTCTGCCTCAGTTGCAAAGTAAAGTGACCAACCTGCTTTGGTAACTCTACATTCAGCATCGAAATCTTCTCCTGATCCTTTGATATTATCATCGAATCCACCCGCCTTTCGAATAGCCTTGACCCTGTAAATCGATCCTCCACCGCCTCCGCAGAAGTGACCAAGCGGGCTCAATATCTCTTTGTTCTCACACTGGCAATAATTAACTGTCCACTCGATGCTTTCCAGTGTGGAAATTACATTGTTCTCAGGCTTGGATCTGAATCTTCCAGCAGCTATTCCCACAGTAGAGTTCTGCTCCATGAACTTTACCTGTTTCCTCACATGATCTTTAGGCAACAAGTTGTCACAATCCACCCAAACTATATATTTTCCATTAGCATTGTCCACCACCACGTTTCTAGAGGGCCCAAGCCCCTTCCATTCGTGGTGAAAAACCTGTGCTTTAATGTCTATACCTGAAACAGAATCCAAGATAGCCGACAACGTTCTATCTTCACTACCGTCATCAACTAAAATAATTTCCATAAGTCCGTGTGGAAAATCTTGTTTAATGACGCTTTCGATAGCTTCTTTGATGCAGGATTCACCATTTTTTACACACATACCTACAGTAACTATAGGTTTCCGTTTCATTTTCTTCCCTCAAACATGGAGTTAACAGTTGCTGATTTCAATGTGAAACCGCAGTGAAAAGGCGCAAATCTTTTCCGAATTAGTTAGTCTGTTTGACCAGTAGAATCATTTCTTTTTGGCGACGACTCCTATAGTTGCTCCAAACAACCCAAGTCCCAATAGAGGATTGTGAAATTCAAGATTGCCTGAAATAGTTGGAGGACAGTGATCTATTTTTAGTGCTTTCCTGATCCTAGGCGGTAAATGCAAGATATCAGCGCTTCGAATTTCCACAATCTTAAGATCCGCCCTACTAAACAGTTTCCTAACCTTGAAAAGATGAAAAATATGCTCCCTTTCAACAGAGAAGAACTCCTTAACAAATCGTGGCTGTCCTACAGTCAGAAGAATTATGTACTGAAAGAAAAGAGTACTTAATAAGTTTGGAACAGTTACACATAAATGACCTGATTTTTGGGTTACTCTTATTAGTTCACGGAAAGTCAGTTCATAGTTCTCAACATGTTCCAATGTTTCTGAACAAATGACAATCTCACTAGACCCTTTTCTAAAAGGAAGAAACTGAGCGTCTCCAACTACAAAGTCTGCTTGAATCCCATATTTTCTAGTTAGATCTTTTGCTTTTCTAATAGCGAACGATGAAATATCTAGACCTACCGGGTTTGCCCCTTCCATAGCAAGTTTAATGCAGAATCCCCCAAAGCCGCATCCAACCTCCAATACGCGCTTTCCATAAAGATTTTGTTTAACACTTTTGAGCATCGTTGAGATTAGCTGGTACCATGCGTCGGTGAGAAGAATTTTCCGCTCAACCAGGTCTGTTATTTGGTTTCTTTTTGGTATCATTTTGATCATCTACACAAGAATGAACAGTCTGAACTCAGTTCGCGCACATATCGAATGTAAACGCAACTAACCAAGCTCATATTTATTAACCCACCAAAAACTCAATTATTTGCATATCCTCTCATGAAATCGATTTGACCCTTAACAAAGCCCAAGCACCAAGCAGTCGTTTTGAATGTAGAGTGAATTGGCAATAGAAAAACCGTTTTTAAGCGTGTCAATCTATAAGCAATTACACAATTCAACATGCCTCCGATAAGGGCTGCGGGAGGAATCATTTTGTGAATGGAAAATATGCTCCTGTTCTTCCGATACACACAACAATTACCGTAGCCATAACGGAAATACTTATTCCAAAGAGCTTTCCACGTTTTGCTGCGTTTCTCGTAAAATACGGTTTTGGTTCGGTAAATTGACCAATGTGCCGCTTTGATTCTGTATGCTGCATCCTGATCCTCTCCCACTCTCTTAAGATTATCGTCGAAACCGCCGATTTGTCTGATGGCATCAACACGATAAATGGATCCGCCAGTTCCTGGAAGCTTCAAATTTGTTTTCCACTCATCTTGAGCAAGCGCATCTTCTATTACAAACGTAATATTTTCAAGAGTTGAGATTATATTTTCTTCTGCAGACATCCCATACTTTGCTTTGGCAATTCCCACTTTGCTATTTTGCTCCATGAATTCAACTTGTTTTTGGATGTGATCTTTTGGCAATGTCATATCTCCATCAATCCAGAGTATGTAGTCTCCGTCAGCGTTGTTAACCACTATATTTCTCGACGGCCCCAATCCTTTCCATTCATGATGAAAAACTTTTACACGCATATCTATCTTTTGCACATAACTGTTTATGATGGAAAGCGTTCCGTCTTCACTACCGTCATCCACAAAAATCACTTCCATAAGTTCATGTGGAAAACCTTGGTTAATTACACTCTCAATCGCCTCACGAATAGTAGAGGCGCTATTTCTTACACAAACTCCAATTGTGACAACAGGCTTTGTAGAAGCCATACTACTTTAACTCCACTTCCAACAACAGATTTATCTAAGATCCCGTTTTCTCCCAAGCAATATAGCGTCGTCCAAACATGAAAGATACCAATGCATAAAGAAGAATCAAATTATCAATTAATACCTCAAAAAATATTCTTCTAGCAAAAAGCAGTAACCCCGCAATAAACAGTAGAATTGCAACTGAGAACAGAGAGAATGGAAAAAGAATAACAACCGTTACTCCCGTAATTATTGAAGCGAGAAGAATTATCGGATTAAAAAGGAACAACATTATTTCTGGAACAGCTATCCTTTTCGGTAGGAGGAGACGCCTTTTAAGCAGAAGCTTAAAGCATTTCACCCATAAACCTATCAACTGGTTAGAGCGACGCGCCTTTATCCTTAACTTGCCGATTAAGCGTGTTGGAAACGTTGTGTAAAATACTGCCTCATGCACCATAATTGACCTATAATTATGCTGAACAACTTCTAGGGCTGTACCTGAATCATCAGCACCAGTTTCGCAGTCAAACCGCTCAAACGCATCCTTTTTGTAGGCACAAAATCCACCCTCGAACCTTATGGTCGAATGCACCTTTGACTCGCCAAGCCTTAACAAATGAGCAAAGTGCAAGTAAGTGTTTTCAGCTTTCGTTACCCAAGATTTATCCAGATTTCGGTTTACCCCCCTGCCAGTGACCGCGCCAACACTGGGATTTGACAAATAAGGCAACGCTTTCTGAAGCACATCTGAAGGCCAGTACGTGTCTGCGTCTGAAACGATAACCATTGAACTCGTGGAAACATCTAAAGCTTTATTTAAAGAGGCTGATTTCCCAGCACGCAAGTTTTGTGTAACCACTTTTACAGTAAGTTCAGTATTGTTTTCCATGAAATCTTGGACTTTCGCCAATGTTTTGTCTTTAGAGGCGTCGTCAGCCACTATCACTTCAATCTTTTCTTTTGGGTAAGAAACATTCTTAATGTTTCTCAACTTTGATTCTATTGAATGCTCTTCATCATGTACAGGAACTAGAATTGATATTTTAGGTTGAAAATTTCTGTCGATTCTAAGCTTCCACGGTTTCTTCGCGTACTTCCGGACGTAAGCAAAGTACACTAAGTATGTCCCAGAGAAAATCAACAGAAATATCAGGAATAGGAATAATAATATCTGAATCACATAAGGACTATCCATCACGTGTTTAAACGTTTTTCAATAGCATCAATAATCTTGCATCTGAAAAGTTTAGCTTCCATTATTCATGTACTGCTTGATTAAGAAATTCGCGATTTTATCCATTGCCTTTTTTTTACTTCTCAGTGTGAAATGTCTCTTCATTATTCAGAAATTTTTTGACACCATTTATAATGGGCTTATGCTGTCTACTTGATATAGCAGTTAACTCGGACTTAAATTCTTTGAGCGCCGCTTTTTTAATAAGCAAAAACTTTGAAACATCAACGCGAACCATCCTTTGATTAAAGAGATTAAAGACAACGTTCACTATCGGGCCAATACGCGCGTACTTATGCGTAATTGAATATTGATATATCAGCGTGGAGATGCCCGATTTTCTAATAGAATTTTTCACTATCCGACATGCTGCACGATGATCTGGGTGGCCATCATTTTTGTAAGGAAAATAAACCTCAACTGGACGATTTTTACTCAATATTTCAGCAACTTTTTCCTCAGCTTTTTCCTCGTTAGTCTCAAGAGTCCCATCCACAAAATCCAAAAAGATTAAATTTTCCTCCGGCACCCCTAAGATTTCTGTCGCTCTTTTCACCTCTTCTTTCCTAATTTCCTTCAACTCCTCAGGCGTGGGATCAGAGTCTATATCCAAAACGTTCAGGAAGGCATATCTACCATCAGTCATAACAACTACTAAAACTTCGTATCCTTCACTTATTCTCTTAGCTATTGTCCCTCCGCAACCCAAAGTTTCATCATCTGGATGAGGAGCAAAAACAATGATTTTCTTACTCACTTCACTAGCATCCACAGTTGTTTTCCCGATGTTGTCCGCTTATAAAGCATATGAATTACAGATACAACTCAACCTAAATCTCAAAGAATTCGGACTTAAAATTCTTTCTTCAAAAGCTTCGCGGCTTCAAGCCCATGATAAGTTAAGATCATGTCAGCCCCAGCCCTCTTAATAGAATTCAAAGACTCCATCAGCAAAGCATTCTCATCCAAATAACCATTTTCACTTGGAGCCTTTATCATCACGTACTCGCCGCTCACCTGATACGCAGCGATGGGAATGTTCGGGTATCTCTGCTTAGTTAACAATATTAAATCAAGATTTGTTAATGCAGGCTTCACAATGATAATGTCTACTCCTTCACTAATGTCCAAATCAACCTTCGCCATGAACATTTTCCGGTTAATTATGTCCGTCCTAAACTTGCTTGAATCAACACCCTTTCGAGGAGTCTTCGATGAACTAACCGCTTTGAAAAACGGGTGGAAAAGACAGCTATCCGTTTTAATATAAGACATTATCGACACATCTTCAAATCCAGCCTCATCCAACGCTGATCTCATATGCCTAACCTGTCCATCCGCCATCGCTGCAGGAGCAACCACGTCAGCTCCAGCCTCAGCGTGAACAACCGCAATTTTCCCAAGCATCTTCGCAGTTTTCTCATTCAAAACCTTACCCTTTTCCATGTAAACACAAGAGCCACTCAAAGTGAAATCGCAGAGGCAGACATTTGATATAAGCACCAAATCATCACCAAACTCCTTCTTCAACTTCCTAAAAATCTCAATGTGAAAGCCGTTCTTCCGCAAAGCCACAGAACCGTCAACATTCTTCTTCTTAATCAAACCAAAAATCATAACCGCAGGAATTCCAAGATTAACAACCTTACTGCAAACATCGCTGCAGCTCTTCAGAGAATAATACATCTGTCCCTTCATCGAGGGAATCTCAAATCTCTTCCCATCCTCACGTATAAAAACTGGATATATCAGATCGCTAGAGGTCAGCTCCATAGGTCTGACCAAGCGAATCATCTGCCTTGACCTTTTAAGCCTAGTTATCAAATGCATCTCAATCACCACTCATTACTGTTAAGATGTAACAAAAACTATTTGTGCTTTCGCATTCTGTGTAATTATTTCAAGGCAATTTTGCGGGTTAACAACATTATTAAATTAGACGAAACGTGTCGACTAAAAATTAACTTTGTAATTTTCTCATTAAGAATGAGTCGTTTTCTTGTATAAGTATTAATAAGTACCCCGTATGATTCTTTTTTTCTCTCTACATTCATATACTTTTTCACCTTATTACTATATTATCGTCGAGTTTGTTTATCAAGCACGTAATATCACAACGATGCAGAATTTTGGTTCATAGCTGAACAGTTTCGTGCCGCGCTATTTTATCGTCACTTCATCAAATGTTTTAAAAGCATCACACTTATCTACGATTGCTTCATAATCGTTTCTTACTTGTCTGTAAGATCTCCATCCAAGTGGATGAAATAACACAACTACATCCCTATTTTGGCTTTCGTTAATCAGCCACTCAATTGTAAATTGATTGGTTCTACTCATCCTATTTATCCAAAAAGCAGAAGGAAAGTAAACTATCCCATTAACAATGGTTTTTTTTTCCTCAGGGTTCTTCCCATTTCCAGAAAAATATCTTAATCCAAGCTTTCCGGCATAACCAATACATCTCTCAGGATCATATTGCCAAGTATGTCTCCTCTCGGCTTTCCCTGTTCCATCACCATGCTTACTCATTCCCATAATTGAGTCATGAAATGACTTGTTTACTTTCTTAAAATCTTTTTTAAAATCTTCAAATCGAGCTGTTCTGACAGCATGGAAACCAACGGCATGACTTCTTAAGATACGTTCACGCATATCTCTTTGTGGTATTGTAGTTGCTTTAAAAAAGAACGTGGCTCTTAAACCTCTATCATCCAGATCTTCTACAAGAAGCCTTAAATCTTCTAAATATCCAAATTGGCTAATCGCGAAAAGTCCATGGGATAAACGTAGGGTATTCAGAGAACCTCCTCCCTTTGGAAATCGTTTATAAAAATTATAAGCGTTGTCTACATCTACTCTAAGAATTACCATTCACCTCTCTCCTTTTACTCCCTTCACAAAAGAAATGATGAGACAATAAATGCTTCATCGCTATGTTGACTTCGTACCTATTGGTGCAGCCGGGACACTCATTCACATACATCCTCTCTGCAAGTTCTCTATGCTTCTTTGAACCTACAATGTCACGTAATTTGCTTTCTCGAAGATTCCCTATAGGCTTCATGATCCAGCAGCCTGGATACACTTCACCATGAGACCCTAAATATACAATCTTGTATCCATGAACGCAATGAAAATCATACCGGTTTTTTTCTTTTAGGTAGTTTCTCGCATATTCTAGCATATGGTCGCAACTGGAGAATAGCCAAGGATATTTTTTTCGGGTTTTCTTCAGGTAGTCGATCGTTCTGTCAATTTTTTCCTCGTCTTTTACTAATAATTCGGAAAAAGGTATTCCCTTGAAAATGTCAAGATTCGGATCTAGAAGATTAAAGAGCCAGTGAACACCTAAGCTCCTAGAAATCTCAATTAATTCCGGTATTTCATCAACATTCTGATTCAATAATATGGTAGTCACTATGGTGACCGAAACATCCAAACCTCTATCTTTCTTTAATCTTTGGACGGTTTCAATGCCTCTGATAGATTTCTCGTAACTGCCTGGGACACCCCGAATCACATCATCAGTATGTCCAATACCATCAACCGACACGGTAATATGCGTGACCCCGTTTTCTAGTAGTTCCTCTGCTTTGTCTTCGAGAAGAAGCCCATTAGTTACAATGATTATATTTCCAAATTGAAGTAAATTGGCTTCCTTTATTAGATCCCCAATATCACTTCTAAGAAGGGGTTCTCCGCCAATAAAGATTACATTATTGACTCCAATACCCTTCAACTGATGTAGCGTATCTTTCATCTCTTCTGTGGTTAGTTCATCCACGGACTTATTTTTCCACGCGTAGCAGGTTATGCACCTGCTGTTACAGTTCTCTGTAACCCTGATGTTAGCCCACTTAGGATTTAAAGGAACAAATCTTAGGAGTATCTGGGCACCTAAATATAACAAGATGTTACCAAATCTCTCTCTGAATCTAAGTCTCATTTTTGGCACCTATTCCTCAAGCTTCAGCATGCATATGACAGGTGGGCGCACTACTCCTCCTATTCTTCCAAGAGAAAACGCAACCAGCTGGGTAAAACGCAGAAGCTTCTTTGACAAGCGTTTAAAAGACAAGAGGGAAAGCATGGATCTTACAACAAAATAGAAGACCAAAATAATCTCTCTAAACTGAAATAAGCGATGTTTCCTTCTTAGCTGCGTCATCTGTAAGCCCCACCTAAAATGTTGCTTGAACAGTTCTCGTAGGTTCCATGAGAAAACATGATAAACCTTTATGCTTGGATCAAAGAAAAGAAGCTTTCCATTAGACGCAAGCCTCCAAGAAAGTTCAGGACTGTTTCCTCCAGGTTCTTCATAACCTCCCATAGAGACAAACACTTCTTGTCTATAGGCACAATTTGTACCAAAGAATACCCCTTTGAATTCACCAAACTCCACTTTCTTTTGTACTGTGGGAAACCCTTGATCTTCTACGAAAATTTCTCCTGTTAGCTTTTGAATTTTATTCCAATAATACGAGTATGGAAGCACTGGACCTCCAACGCCATCAGTTCTTGGATGATTTTCGAAAAAGCTGAGAATTCTAACTAACCAATCTTTTTCGACGATGCAATCTGAATCCAAAAAGCAAAGAATTTTACCTTTAGCTTTTTTAATCCCTAGATTTCTCGCGAATCCTATTCCCCTCTTCCTGCAACTGCATACCCTCACAGAAAATTCTTTAACTATCTCCAAGGTGCCGTCAGTGCTACCGTTGTCAACGACTAACACTTCAAAAGGCTTCTGAGGATTCTCTCCTAAGAATAGAGAAGATAAAGTTTTTCGAATAGTATTAGCACTATTTAACGCGGGAATAATTACAGAAATCATGATATGCTTTTGTTCCGCTTCAAACGTGTTTTTAAAAGAAGCTGAATCCACATGCATCCCACATTCACTTTATTATACTTCCTAGGAAAAAACATAACAGGCTATTCACAGCGAGTTTTTAACATATGGGTCCACGTAAGCTTGCCAATAAAAGAGGCATAATATTGTTGAATTTTTGAGGAATTAGACCGATAATACACAGGAGG
>DAOVFL010000083.1 GCA_030672945.1 Candidatus Bathyarchaeota archaeon
AAGAAACTACTATCATTAAGTATGGGAAGATAAGACATGTCAACAGTTATTGAAGATGTAATTGCGAGAAAGGTTTTTAATAACCGTGGAGAAGAGACAATAGAAGTTGATATTGTAACAACTTCATGTTTTGGAAGAGCCTCAGCTCCAGCTGGAGAAAGTCGTGGAAAAGCCGAAGTGGTTTATTATCCGGAAGGCGGGGTGGATGAAGCCATTAACAAAGTTGAAGAACTGTTAGCTCCAGAACTAATAGGATTAAACGTGGATTTTCAAGAAGAAATCGATAAGATACTGCACGAAATTGACGGTACGAGGGATTTCAGGGTTTTAGGTGGGAATACAGCTTTTGCTATTTCGTTGGCATGCACCGAGGCTGCAGCAAATTCTTATGGTTTACTTCTCTTCCATTATCTAGGTGGATATGTGGCCCATGAATTACCTTATCCCCTTGGAAACGTGATAAGTGGTGGAAAACATGGTGTTGGAAAAACTCCGGACATACAGGAATTTCTGGCTCTTCCTTACAAAGCTGAATCCTTTTCAGAAGCTGCTGAGGCTAACGCTAAAATTCATAGAAGAACTGGTGACATATTAAAGAAAAGGGACAAGCTCTTCGGAGGTGGAAGAAGCGATGAAGGAGCTTGGATCACAAATATCGGTGATACAGCTGCCTTAGAAGTTCTAACTGACACATGTGAAGAAGTGGGCAACGAATTGGGTTTCGAATGTGGTTTAGGCGTTGACGTTGCAGCATCTTCCATGTGGAACGCTAAAAAGAAAAAGTACATATACACAAGAGAAGGAAAAAAACGAGATTCGGGAGAACAGTTAGAATTCATTCGCGAACTCGTTAAGAAATATCATCTTATATATGTTGAGGATCCATTTCATGAAGAAGACTACAGGAGCTCCGCAGAACTTACCCGAAAAGTGAAAAACTGCTTGATCTGTGGTGATGACTTGTTTGTCACGAACACTGAAAGATTAAGTCACGGAATAAAATTGCATGCAGCCAACTCCGTTATAATAAAAGTTAATCAGGTTGGCACGCTCACTGATGCTTGGGAAACCATTGAAATGGCAAGGGGAGTTGGATATGTTCCAGTTATGTCACATCGTTCAGGTAGCACATGTAATTGGCATATAGCTCATTTGGCTGTGGCCTTCAGATGCTCAATAATAAAAACGGGGGTTGTCGAGGGAACAAGGATAGCGAAGATAAATGAGTTGTTAAGGATAGAGGAATTTTTAGGGGATAGAGCTGAGATGGCTGACCTTAAAATGCTTTAAGGAGATAGAAATGTCAGAAGTTGAAGATGAAAAGTCAACCAAGGAAGAAGAAACAACAAGTATCACCACAGAGGAAACGCTTCTGTTGCCACGAGACACGCTTCTGTCAGCGGGAACACACATCGGAACAAGAATGAAAACGATGGATGTAGAACAATTTATATACCGTGTTAGACCTGACGGCCTATTTGTACTGGATGTCAAAAAAACAGATGAACGAATTAGGATAGCTGCAAAGTTTCTATCCAGATTTGAAAAATCCAAGATAGCTGCTGTCGCAGTTAGGCTTTACGCACAAGAACCCGTAAGAAAATTCTCTGAAGTAACTGGAGCTGTTTCTGTTGTTGGACGCTTTGTCCCAGGACTCTTATCAAATCCGTTGTATTCCAATCGTATTGAACCAGATGTTCTAATAGTGTCTGATCCACGGGCGGATTCCCAAGCGGTTAAAGAAGCATCTTCAATGGGTATACCCATAGTGGCTTTATGTAGTACTGACAATAACTTTTCAATGGTAGACTTGGTGATTCCAACAAACAATAAGGGTAGAAAAGCCCTAGCCATTATCTATTGGCTTTTAGCGAGACAAATACTGCGGGAGAAGGGTGAATTGCCACCGGATAAAGATTTGCCACTAAAAATTGAGGATTTCGAAGCCAAAATTTCAAGGGAAGATGAAGGAAGCTGACGCGATGGTGAAGGTTCGGCGTCCATGCCAAGCTGGAGCCTTCTACGCAGGAACAGCCGAATCATTGAAAACACAAATAGAAAACTGCTTTCTCCACGAACTTGGACCTGGAAAAATCCCGGAAATTGCTGAAGAAGGCCCAAGACGTATAATAGGTTTGGTCTCTCCACATGCAGGTTACATGTTTTCAGGTCCCGTAGCAGCTCACGCCTATTATAACCTAGCCTTGGACGGTAAACCTGATGTAGTGGTTTTGTTCGGTCCAAATCATACGGGTTATGGGAGCGCCTTAGCTGTTATGAATGATGGTTTTTGGCGTACACCTTTAGGCGACGTAGAAATAGATGATGAATTGGCCAATCAAATCGTACGTGAATCACACATTGTGGATATTGACGATTCTGCTCATCGTTTTGAACACTCAATTGAGGTTCAGCTTCCCTTCCTTCAATATCTTTATGGTTCAAAATTTAAGATTGTACCTATTTGTTTCCACTATACAATGCAGGATTTATCCTCAGCTAAAGATGTGGGAGAAGCAGTAGCTAAGGTTATAGCTGGAAAAAACGGTGTTATTATAGCCTCTTCAGACATGACGCATTATGAACCTCAAGAGAGTGCAGAGAGAAAGGATAAGCTGATCCTTGAAGCAATTAAGGTGATGGACGAAGCCGAGCTATATTCGGCTATCGAATTTCACCATATTAGTGCTTGCGGGTATGGTCCAATAGCTGCCTTAATAGTTGCTGCAAAAATTCTAGAGGCAAAAGAGGCAAGATTATTATGTTATAAAACTAGTGGAGATATTAGTGGAGACTACTCGAGTGTAGTTGGGTATGCCGCCGTTTACATTAAAAAATAGTGATGTACAAATGGGAGTTATTGCCTCAGCTCCCGCAAAAGTGATACTTTTCGGAGAACACTTCATAGTCTATGGTGAACCAGCCATAGTGCTAGCCACAAACAAAAGAGTTTACGCAAGAGCCGAGCTACACCAAGACAAACAGCTGCACCTGCGTTCAGCAAACCTCAACCTTTCTGGATATTTCAAAAATGGATTTTTCAAAATTGAACAAGGCAACGCAAAAGATGCGAAACTGAAATTTGCACCTTTGAAGCTTGCTGTGGAAAAAATGTGTGTAGGTCAAAATTCAATGTGGTTTACAGCACAATCTTTGAGCTACTATAGATAACTAGATAACTAATAATAATAAGAGACACACACACAAAAATCGTGTAGGTTGTTTTAATCAACTGATGAAAAAAGGACTTGAGAAAAATGCCTAAAGGGAAACACGTATCGTTCCGAGACGTGGATAAGCCTTTTGAAGAGTGGTGCAGACCTGAACATTTCTCTAAAGCGAAAGAACTGTTAGAGTTCTTTAAGAATTTTAAAGGTAACATAGCACTTAAACCATGGGATTCTGTAACCCATGAAGGCGAATCTTATACTTGTTGGTATGTTAGTTTTCTCGATGCTGATACTTATGTGGATGAAAAGGGATTAAATAAACTATGTATTGCCTTACATTTTAACATGGTTAAGAACAAAAGAAGATGTGATGTAGATGTGTTTTTTAGATTTATGGATGTGGTCAAAAAAGGCGAACTTAAGTTAAGTGGTTGGCATAATGCCTATAAAAACTGTGAGTATGTCTCTTTCGAAAAAAATAGGGATAAACTCGTAAATGCAATGTCGCTATATTTAAAAAACCTTCGAAAGCATTTTGACAATAGAACTTTACGAAACTTTCAAAACTTTGCCCTTTCAGACATAAGTGAGAATCCTTAATTAAGTGAAAAAGCAAACTCCCCTACTATTTCAGATTTTTTATTTTCCGTAAGGCACTTCTAAAAAATTGGTTCTGGAATAGAATCCCTTTTCAAAAGCTTAAGCGTGAATGAGTAGCGTTTACGAGTCGCTTATGTGAGAAAAGCGGAAAAACTTAAAATTGAACCAAAAGAACTAATTGAAATCCAGAAGAGCTAAAGAAAAATGAGTATTTTGCGGAAAATAGGGAAAGAAAAACTTCGTTTCAGGATTATGAACAAGAGAGTAACTAACAAGGAATTCAAGTATCTCAAACGTCTTTTCTTGGAATGTCTAAAAGAGAATAGTGACGTAGAAGAACAACTAGATTCCTATTACAGACACATTCAGGTCTGCTTCTTTTATGAGCAAACTGATCCCAATGTTGAAAAATCTCTTAGGGAATTCTTGAAAGATCCAGACGTGATTCATCACTCAGGTTCTTCACCTGCATTCACTCAAAGCAGAAAAGGCTTTGGATGCATTATGTTCTTTCTCAAACATCTGAGGGACTTCACAGAGAAACGGAATGATGTACAAAATGTTGAAGCCTATCAGAAGAACGGAGTATTTGAAGAACTGTGCCATTTGGTTGAGCAGAAAGGAGATAGCAGTGTTCACCCAGAAAGTTGTCGGATATTGTGGAATCTTTATAGACGCATTAACAGATTAGAACTCGGAAATGAAATAATTGCACGACTTGATACAGATAGGAATCATTACGAAGTCTATCTTATGATGATAAGAGCTTACCCAAAAGATTGGATTGAACGATATTGGAAATATTTCATGAAAGAAACTCCAGATATGTACGAACAAAACTATAAACAAGGGAAAAAGAGTGTCCCGATTTATATAGTATCTGCAAGGTTGATTACGGACACTTTAAGGTCGATTAATGTCCTATTTGTCGCAAAGAAATTTCCAAGGGAAAAACTATTAGAAAAACAAAAGAAACTGTTGGATACTCTGATTGAAACGGGAGAATT
>DAOVFL010000052.1 GCA_030672945.1 Candidatus Bathyarchaeota archaeon
CCTTAATTCCCTTTTTCAGCCAACTTTCTCTACTGATTCTTAATTCATAATCTATTCAAGCTTATGTTTCACATGCTAGAAACAAAAAGAGGTAAATAAAATGTCATGCAAGGCAGAGGGAGAAGTGAAGGACTTAGTAGAAAACTGAAAAAAGGAGAACTTACACCTAAAGAGATCATAGAAATACTCGATGAACGAGGGCTTAAGGAAGGCAGAAACTGGAGGTATGTTGCTGGAGGCATCATATGGGCGATTCTATGTTTTCTTCCCGCTGTAGTTAATTTTTCAAATTTAGATGTTTTGAGCTTCTTTATTCAATTGCCCATGATTGAGTTTCCGGCAGTTGCAGTATATTCAGCGATAATTTTAATCGTATGTGGAAGTTGCATGGAAATCTATACTGGTTATTGGAGAATTAAGAAAGGAGGCACTCGCTCAGAAGATGATACTATCGTGCTCATTAAAAATGGTCCTTACGGAATTATTAGACACCCTGAGTGTGTTATTGGGGGAATCAATCTTAATGCAATTCCTATAGCGATAAGTGGTTATGTGCCTTTCACCATCTTGAGCATAGTAGGCGAAATCGTTTTGATCGCAACCATTTGCTATGGTGCTTTAGTAGAAGAGAGAGAACTCAGTCTGAAGAAGTGGGGTGCTGAGTATAGGCAGTACATGAAAGAAGTTCCGAGATTTAATTTCATACTTGGAATATGGAGATTGGCTAAAAGAAAAAGGAAATGAGCTTTTGGAATGAAGAACTAAAACGATTTTGCCCGTTTAGACATCAATTTTTAACAAACTGTAAATAGGCGTATACACAGTTACCATTATTTTCCTTGGCTGGAATATTGTTATAGAAGACTGTTCTATGTACTCCGCTGCAAGGATCCTCGACCATGACTATCAACAAGCATGCATGATTTTCAATAGTTACCTAGAGTTCATAAGAAATAAGAACGCTAAATCTCATATGCATGCAAGGGTAATATCATGTCTGAACCTGTGCTTGAAGAGAAAATTCTGAGTCAGGAGAAAGCTGTAGTTAGCCTTATACCGAAGCGGGGTCGTGGAGGCAGGTTTCTCAGAGGTTTCTCATTGATA
Organism: Candidatus Bathyarchaeota archaeon; assembly: GCA_030672945.1. Taxonomy (GTDB): domain Archaea; phylum Thermoproteota; class Bathyarchaeia; order Bathyarchaeales; family Bathycorpusculaceae; genus SOJA01. The sequence goes on from DAOVFL010000052.1 coordinate 1,105, forward strand.
CTCGGCGGGGCCGTGCTCCGACATTTTCAAACAAGTAGTTTTCTAAAATCTTTCAAGACAGAGGACGCTGAAGCAGGAGACATCAAAGACATAGCCGATAAGGCATTGAAACTCCGTGAACTAACCCTTACTAACAAGAACTTGGTCATGTTGTACCGGAAAGGCACCTTGAGGAAGAAAGACAAATTGATAGGTTTTCCTTTGGAATATGCAAAATCAGTCGAGGAGAAGGGACGCATGAGGAAGTTCTTGCAGGTCAGATTTGAGGTGCCAAGTGAGGAAAAAAAGCCAATAAACTTTGACCTAAAGATATGGGTAAAGAGACGCGAAGTTTGGCTAAACGAGTTAAGCCGCATTCAACCTGCGCCAATCACCTAGGGGTTTCTATTCTCTGTCAGAATCTGTGTGTATGCCGCACTGGAATATTGTTATAGAAGTTTATTCTATGTACTACGCTGCAAAGATGCATGCATACAAAGGTATCAAAACGTACCATAAAAGTAGGAAAAGGTAGACTGGCGTAGCTTTGTTAGGGGATATGTGCACACGTCTATTTCTGGTCTTCGAGCTCCATTTTGCGGGCTCGTGTTTTAATCCATTCTGTCACCCTTTCTTCTGTCATCCTCTGGGCTTCCTGTTGTTCTTCTAGTTTCTCTTCCACGAGTGCTAACAGTTTGTATTCGGAATCCGAGTCAACTATACCATTGTCCATAAAAATCTTTTCTTCTTCTAACTCTCATTCCCGCAGTTTTTCTTCTTGCAGAGACAGTTCGCTCTTCGAGTATTTCTGATTGATCATTTTTCTATTTTCAGGGATTTTTCTGGGCCTTTCTTGTAGATGTCTATCTCTCCTTCGAAAAGATCTAGAATCGCACGGACTTCTTGTGGAGAATACATATCATGGTCCATTACATGCATGCAGAGACTCTGACTTCGCATGAATGTGTCTGTTCACTTTTGAGGGAAGGTTGGGGGTTCTGGTGTCATGTTAAAACTAAGCCTTATATCGACGGGTATTCATTGTTCGGGAGTGGAATTTATGGGGCTAGTGGACGTTCTTAGGCGAGAGTTCTCTTTCATTACAGGAAATTATCGAATTCTTGTAGTGAGCTGGATAATAATGGACTTAGCCTTTGAAATGCCTGCCCCAAACTTTCAGTATTACGTTGAAGCTCTAGACGGAACCGACATGGCTCTAGGACTCATAGGTCTTGCCAACTTCCTCGCAATGGCAGCAGTAGCCTTTCCCGGTGGCTACCTTACAGACAAATATGGAAGACGTTGGCTGATAACGACCATGACGTTTGGAATGGCTCTGTCATGGCTGTTTTTTGCGCTTGCACCTACATGGCATTTCATTCTGTTAGGGTCAATCGTGAGCAGTCTTTGCCTGATTTATCAACCCGCATTGTTCGCTATGGTCCAGGATTCACTTCCACCAGAGCGTAGAGGCATGGGCTCTTCAATCATACAGCTCATCCACGGCACCTTCAATACTCCTGGCCCCATAATTGCTGGATTTTTGTTACTGCAGTTCGGGCTGGTTACAAGCATGAGAATCATCTACTTAATTATGACCGCTCTGTTTCTCACCGCAGCAGTGTGGCGGCTCAGATTAAAGGAAACCATTACGAGCGGAGAGCCGATTCGCTTCAGGTATTTTATCTCTTCGTACCCTAAGGCCATCAAAGAAAGCTTCAAGGTCTGGAAAGTCGTGCCGCGGTCAATGTTTTGGCTGTTTGTTATTCAGAGCCTCGTAATGTGCGGTATGTCACTTATTCACGTGATCAATGCACTGTACGCTAGAGATGTGCTTCTAATACCCCAGGAACAATGGTGGCTTGTCTTCATCCCGCTCTTGCTGACCATAGTTGTAGCTTCTATCCCAATTGGCAAAATGGTTGACAGAATTGGAAGAAAAATTCCATTAACTATTGGCCTCTTCATCTTTGGTGCGGCTACATGGATTTTTGTGACTGGCAACTTCTTAAGAGTCATGATTTCGATGTGTCTATTTGCAATCGGTCAATTGATGGTAATGTCTTCGGTGATGGCGCTTGCAACAGATCTTGTACCTCCAGAGAATAGGGGCAAGGTAGTTGGATTCAGAAATTTCGTCGGTTACATTGTGATGGGTTTCGGTATGCTGCTGGGTAACTATCTCTATGTTAGCTCAATTCCTCAACTGCCCTTTTACGTAACACTTGGATTGATCGCAATAGCATTCCCCATAGTTCTGTTTCTTATACATGAACCTGAGAAACGAGTGGACGAGCACAAATAGTGCATACGTTAACCGCCACGGGATAGAATATGACGTTCTGCAAAAACCTTGATGTGCGCGTGTGTGACGGTTTCTACGTAGCGTGACATTGTGACTTTGTCTTAATGCATGCCAGATTCAAGGCATAAAGATGCTCTTTTGCTTCTTTCTCTGTGTAACGATTCCACTTAAGATGGTGGGTCAAAGTCGCTGCATGCATGCATGCGCGCTGGTTTTTCTAAATGAAGTTTATTTTTCTGTTGTTACTATTTTTGGGCGTATGAATTTAGCGCACTTGGAGCATTTGTGTCGGGAAAGTGTTCGAACCTTGGGATAGCCTATGGATTTCAAATGCGTTTTGGACATCTCCTCTCGCCACTGATTTTTACAGTAGGGGCATTCAAGCAGTACGGTTGCTTCTTCAGTCACAGCGACTCTTTCTCTTCTGGCTACCAAGATTGCAGAACCAGCGACGAGTAACACAGCACCCAAAATTGTGTAGTGTACAAGTTTTAATCCGATCCCTAAAGCTATGTCAGGATATTCCGCCCAAAGGCTCGTGCTTAAAGCTGAGAGGGGATATGGGTCTGTAAATACTCCAGTGTCCCACCATTTCCAGGCTAGGACAAGTAATATTATTCCTCCTATAATACAGAGTAAAAGACCTAAGGCGTAGCCAGTCTTTTTCTTTAGAATGGTCAATCCCATATGGCATTCATCACATTTCTGTTAGAGTAATTCGCTTATCTAATTTGCTGCGGAATGGCATGCATGCATTACTGCTACATGAGACGCGATTTTCCAATTATGATGAAGATTGTTTTACCCTTGCTTCGGGAAAGATGCCTTGCCCTTGCTAGCACTCTATTTGTGATGTCTAGAAGATCCTCTAGGCTGTTTGTGGAAGTTTTTCTTTCTATCTTTGATGCCAATTCGGTTTTGAGTAGGTGCTCGGTCAGGATGGATGTTCCACAAATTTCTCCATTTCTAATCAGCATTTGCACTATTATGTCTTCGATTTCACTGCGGTTTCTAAGCTGTCTCCATGTGGGTTCAACTTGGCTTAGTCGTTTGCGATTTTTCTTTAGGCGTTGAGATTCCTCGGTTTCTGTTACAAGCCTAACTCTTTCATTCCATTTTTTTATCCAAATTCCTGACCAGATGTTCAGGAATTCTTTGAGTTCTTCCGGTTTTTCGTGAAGGTATCTGCGTATTCTTTCTGTAAATTGAGGCTGAGTTATTTCTTGACTCGTGAGCTTCCAGTGAAAAATCAGATAATTCATGAAGTCTTGACTGGCTATGCTTAGAACTCTCTTGTCTGACCCTTGTAGGTCGAGGTGCAGATTTCTGTTTCTTAAACTCTCTAGTAGGAGCAGTTGGATAAGGTTCATTTCAGTTCTCTATGAAACCTGATGTTGTTAGTATATTACTTCGTTATTTCAGTTTGTGGCATATATCAGCTTAGAAAGTAGGATTTGTGGTTTTTGCTAACAAGGGTTTAAGGCGGTTAGAATAAAAACAGAAGAGGTTTTTGTGCATGCATCCAATCTACGAACAAGAATGTACAGAAGAACACTGAGCTCAGAAAAAGAGAGACAAGAAAAACTCATTTTCGATCTAATCCATGCATGTCTCTCTATTCCAAAAATTTTGAAATCTACTTTCTCTTTACTTCTACCACTTCAAGACTCATGTCAAGTGCCTTCACGCTGTCGGTAAGCTCTCCGAGACTGAGGACATCCACTCCCGTAGCAGCATATTCAAGAATATTTCGCTCGGTTATCCGCCCACTCGCCTCGATCAAAACCTTACTTCGGAATCCTTCCCTTTCCAATAGCGCTACAGCTTCCTTCACTTGTTGAGGAGAAAAATTGTCAAACATAACGATATCTGCTCCCGCTTTCGCCGCTACCAAAGCCTCTTTGACATCAGTAACCTCAACCTCAATTTTCTTAGAAAACGAAACAGCATTTCTAACTTTTTTCACAGCATCTGCAACGTTTCCGATGATTGCAAGATGATTGTCTTTTATGAGGACAAGGTCATCCATGTGGAGACGATGTGTATCACCACCTCCAAGCATCACCGCCCTTTTATCAAAATACAGAAGCCCAGGAGCCACCTTTCGGGTGCAAGCTATTCGAGTTTTATGGCCCGCATCTTGAACCTTGTTAATCAGACGGTTGGTTGTAGTGGCTATGCCGCTCATTCTCGTTAGAAGATTGAGAAGGGTTCTTTCAGCTGCAAGCAACGTTCTAGCGTCCCCAACAATCTTCATTATGATTGTTTTCTCCTCAATTCTAGACCCATCCGCCACAAGAGCCTCAGCCTGCAGATTCAGACTCTCCAACAACGTTACGGCTTCCTCTACTCCAGCTACCACTCCAGCCTCCTTTGCAACGACTTCAGCTTCAACAATCGTTCCAGAAGAAACTGCAAGCGAAGTAGTTATGTCTCCCTGTCCAATGTCCTCCTCCAGAAACTTGCGGATCTTCTCCTCCAAAACTCTCTTAGGAAGAAACATTACTAATTTCCCCACTCGGTTACTTCCATTATGTTTTGAACAGCAGTTTCTATACCATCCAGTTTTATAACCTCTTCCTGAATCTGCCGCATTCTATCCTCAAATCGCTTATCTTCCAACAGCTTTTGAACGGCTTCAAGAAGCGTTTGCTTGCCAAGATCATCTTGTTCAATCATTTCCACTATACCGAGTTCAACAGCTCTTCTAGCATTGTTAAGCTGTTCAGTATGGCTAGGCGTTGGCACGAGAATCATAGGCTTACCATAACAGATAGATTGTGCTAACGTTCCATGCCCAGCTCTAGCGACCACAAGATCACAGGCTTTCAAGTGTTCAAAACGGTTAGGCATCCATTCATAAACAGTCACGTTTCCCTTGCGAATAGGCTCAGTTGAGGCGTTCGGATAGCCGAGTGACATAACAATTTGATAATCGTCTGGGAACTCTTTGAAGATTTGTCGAAGGATACCTGTAAAGTAGGCGCGTTCTTTCACCGGTCCACTTATCGGCGCAAAAATAACTGGCTTATTTTCGCTTAAACCAAGCTTTTTCCGAATTCGTTTTTGACTAGGCAACTCGTTGGGACGCACGGGTATTATGGGACCTATAAGCCTTACTCGTTTTTGATACCCATTTGGAATTCGCAGATTTCCTGCTGAAAGGGTATATGGCTGCGGGTAGTCCGGAATCAGAACGCGTTTCACAGAGGTCCACAACTTCCCAATGATGGCTAACGTGCCAGCATCTGCCAGTCTAGCAAGCCTCAAAAACCGTGTCCGCCGTGGAACGATTATCTGAAACTGATTGAGGATGCAGATGTCGGGGATTCCCAACAATTTTGCAGCTATCAAAGGCGAAGCTCGCGAATCCGATACAACCACATCAGGCTTGAACGCCTTCATAACATCGATTTCAGCTTCAACCTGTTTTAGGAGTGTGAATGACGATAAGAACGGTCCAATGCTGACC
>DAOVFL010000085.1 GCA_030672945.1 Candidatus Bathyarchaeota archaeon
TACCTAAAGAATTTGATATTCTTGCGATTGAGGAGAAATGGCAGGATAAATGGGAAGAGATGGGTACCTATCATTTTGATTGGAATGATAAAACACGCCAAACCTTCAGTGTCGACACGCCGCCACCGTATCCATCAGGCGAGTTCCACATGGGTCTTGTCCTCAATTGGACATACTTCGACATACTGGCCAGATATAAACGCATGAGAGGGTACAACGTTTACTTTCCTCAAGGATGGGATTGCCATGGTTTACCCACAGAAGTGGAAACCGAAAAGGAGCATGGAATTAAGAAAACAGATGTACCGCCGGACAAATTCAGAGAACTCTGCGAAGAACTTGTAGACAAATACATAAAAGTGATGAAAAAAGCCATCATTCGTCTCGGATGTTCAATAGACTGGACAACAGAGTATAAAACAATGGATCCAAACTATTGGAGACGTACCCAGCTTTCTTTTGTTCTTCTATACAAAAAAGGTTTCATTTACCGGGGAACACATCCGATAAATTGGTGTCCACGATGTGAGACAGCCATAGCCGATGCTGAGGTGGAACATGAAACAAGAACAACGCAACTCCATTACATCAAATTCCGTCTGGAGGATAGTGGCTTTCTAACAATAGCCACAACACGACCAGAATTAATCCCAGCTTGTGTAACCGTGGCAGTAAATCCCCACGATGAACGTTACAAACAATATGTAGGTAAGAAGATTCATGTGCCGACAACTGACAGAACAGTAGAGATCGTAACGGATGACCTTGTAGATCCAGAGTTTGGAACAGGTGTTGTAATGATATGCACATACGGAGATAAGGCTGACGTAAAAAGCGTCTTGAAACACAAACTCCCAGTTATAATGTGTATTGATGAAAAGGGTAAGATGAACCAGAATGCTGGAAAATACACTGGAATGACAACTGACGAAGCGAAAAAAAGCATAATTGAAAACTTGAAAGACGAAGGGTTACTGGAAAAAACTGAAACAATAAGTCAAGAAGTAAGCGTTTGCTGGAGATGCCACACTCCAATAGAAATCCTTGAAAGAGAACAATGGTTCATGAAGACACGAATCTTAACAGACCAAGTTGAAAAGAACGCCCTACAAATTAAATGGTATCCAGACTACATGAAACATCGCCTGATCGACTGGGCGAAATCTCTAGACTGGGACTGGGTAATATCAAGACAAAGAGTATTTGCAACACCAATACCTATATGGTACTGTAAAAAATGCAACGAAGTAATTCTCGCCGAACCAAATTGGCTACCCATAGACCCACGCATAGAAAACCCGAAAACTGACAAATGCCCCAAGTGTGGCTCAACAGGATTCAAGCCTGAAAGAGATGTTTTAGACACATGGTTTGACTCGTCCATATCATGTGCGGTTCATGCTGGCTGGCCGGATAAGAAGGATTGGCGGAGACTGTTTCCAGCAGACGTACATCCATCGGGTGTGGACATCATACGCACATGGGCTTACTACTTAATGGTTAGACATTTAGCACTTTTCAAAGAGAAACCGTATAAGAGCTGCCTGATCAACGGGATGGTTTTGGGAACAGATGGACGGTCAATGCACAAGTCTTTCGGTAACTACATTGCATCACAAGATGTCCTGCTAAAACATGGAGCGGACGCAACAAGACAATGGGTTGCTGGCGGTGGTGCTACAGGCTCGGATATACCTTTCCGCTGGCAAGATGTTGAATACGGCTGGCGCTTCCTGATTAAGCTATGGAATGCTTCACGCTTTGTAAGTAACCAGTTGAAAGACCTTGAATCAGATGAAAACGTAGAGTATACACTTCAGCTTTTGGACAAGTGGGTTTTATGTAAAGCTGAAAAGCTAACGAAGAATGTGACTGATGCTCTGGAGAGATGCCAATTTAACATTGCTATGGAGGAAGTTCGCAACTTCGTGTGGCATGTATTCTGCGATCGTTACCTAGAGGCTGTAAAAGACAGATTGTATAAACCAGAACATTACGGAGAAAAGAAGAGAAAAGCAGCGCAACATACGTTATACACAGTTCTGTACAGGGTTCTCCAACTTCTGGCGCCAATAACGCCGCACATAACTGAGGAAGTTTACCAAACAATGTACGCGGAAGATAAGGGTTACAGAAGCATACATCTGTCTCCTTGGCCAACGCCGGATAAAGCACGCTTAGATGAGGAAGCGGAAAAACATGGAGATTTGATAATGGCGATAATAACTGAAGTCAGAAGGGAAAAGGCTGAGAAACGGATGCCCTTGAACACGCAAATTAAAAAGTTAAGGGTTTATACGGGAAACAGAGAAACCGCATTGATCGTAAATAACGGTAAAGAAGACATAATCGGAACATGCAAGGTAACAGAAATCAAGGTCTTACCGGAAAAAGAGGAAGGAAAAGAAATACAAGGATACCCTAACGTTCGGTTCGTCGCTGAGTATTAACCTAAGCGTGGCTGATGTACGCCAATGATAACCCTAATTTTGCAGAACCTGAAAATAACAAGGGACAAGTTATCATCGCGAAAGATCATGATAAAACTCATGATTTGACTGGGAAAGACGTGAAGGACCTGGCGACCTTTTTCTTTCAAAGGAGGAAGTCAATGATGATTCCCTTTTGCGAGAGCAAAAGCTTAAGCTTTTATTGTTATAGAGAAAAATATTACTACACCTATTCAGTGACGAGTTGAAGATGAAATAGATGAAGAGAATTGGAATTATAGGGTGCGGGGCTATTGGCACTGTGATCGCAAGAGCAATTGAAAATGGAATAGTTGGATGTGATGAGTTAATTCTTTATGATCGTAACATGGAGAGGGCAGAAGACCTTAAGAAATCACTGCAAGTCCTCGTCAAGCTTGTTAAAAGCCTTGAAGAAATGATAAAGCTCAAACCCATAGTCATCGTAGAGGCAGCATCACAGCAAGCCGTCAAAGAATACACAAAAAGGATTCTGGCAGCAAACATTGAATTAATAATTATGAGTGTAGGCGCCCTATTAGACTTAGACGTGAAGAGCAGTAAAATTCACATATCGTCAGGAGCTATTGGTGGTCTAGATTCCATTTCTAGCGCTGCACTAGCAGGGATAAACGAGGTTACTTTAACTACGAGAAAGAATCCTAGAACTTTAGAGATGGAGAACCGTGAAGAAAAACTAGTGTATGATGGGGCAGCTGAAGAAGCTGTTCGGCTTTTTCCAAGAGGCATAAATGTTGCAGCTACCTTAGCTTTAACTACTCAGCCTGAAAAGGTGAAAGTGAAAATAATTTCAGACCCGAAAGTGGACAGAAACGTACATGAAATCAAAATCAAATGGAAATACGGTGATATGTTTTTGAAGTTTGCAAATGATCCGCATCCTGAAAATCCAAAGACAAGCGCCCTTGCAGCATGGTCAGCAATAAATCTACTAAAAGAAATTTCAGAAAAATACACCTAGCTTTATGGTTTCATTCCTGTCCCTATGTCCACCCAAAGTTTTTCACCAATCTTTCTGTAACCGATCTTTTCATAAACCTTAATGGCTGAACAATTATCCGATCTGACAAACAATGCTGCTGTTTCAGCATGTTTCAAAGCTTCTTCCGTCACCACTGAAGTGGCCAATGTTGCATACCCCTTACGCCTGTGACGTGGATCAGTGTAAACTCCACCTATCATCCAGACCTGAGGCAATTGAATGAAAGAACCAGCGTAAGAAACCAGTTTACCATTAACGAAAACCCCGTAAATCGACTCATTACTTATCAAATCAATGTACTTCTTTACTGATCTCTTAGGGCGGTCTCGTTGGCTTGAGAGAAGAATGGCAAGGTTTGAAGCATCATCATCGGCACATAATCTACGCACAAGTTTTGACCTGAAGAAGTCGGCTTCACCCCTCTTAACCAACATCCAATTTTCAACATAATGTTTTTCATCTGAGAATTTTCTCGTTACGATCGGCAGAAGACTTGGCGAAACATGTATAATACAACGGTTCTTAGGAGCATACTTGATTAACCTCTCAGCTATATCACCTTCACATTCTAGAACTACGCTTGGAAACTCCATAGCAGTGTAGATGAGAATGTATCCCTTCAGCTGTTCACCTTCAAAGATCGTGTACATAGTTGTATGTTCTGGTTCATGTAAAATGTCGTAAAGGGCGAAAACATGTCTGATAACGTCCAATCTGAGGAAATCTATTACACATTGTTTATTATTCTCGTTAACCTTCTCAATTCGGAACATTGGACTTTAGCCACATTGTTTGATTTCTTCTACAAGCTTGTTAATTTCTTCTTCCGTATTGTAAAAATGCGGTGAAACCCTAATCCCATTAGCTCTAGCAGAAACAACTATCCCCTTATTGTTCAGCTTTTCAGCTACTTCTTGGGGCTTGTTAACCTTGAAATTAACTATTCCAGAACGGCACTGAGGTTCTTCTGGTGTTTGAAGTCTAAGCCCTAAACCTTTAACAGCCTCCATTAAGTGACTTGTCAGCTTCAATATCCTATTTTCAATACTTTCAATTCCAAAATCCAGCAGCATCTTCAGCGCTTCCGTAGCTCCTACAAGGCTTATGAAACTCGGTGAACCAACCTCAAAACGGCTTGCAGTCTCTGAAAGCCTTAGACTCCAAATGTCCCAAAAATCTGTGGTTTCAAAAACCTCCTTCTTCACACTTGCCCAACCAACAAAGGGTGGCTCAAACTTTTCGATGAGATCCTTTCTAACGTAAAGATAGCCTGCACCCGGTGGGCTTAA